>JAZGCZ010000001.1:0-3196 GCA_036477195.1 Anaerolineales bacterium
CCGCACCTTCAAAGCTCACCGAAAATGGACTGGCTTCGCCAGGGAGCAAATTCGACATCAGAGCACTTCCGGATTCCTCAGCGATGACCTCGCCGGTCGCGTCGAGCAGGCTCACGCTAAGTTGAACCTGGCTCACAGGGCTCTGGCCCTGATTCTCTATGAGGCCAACCACTATCCATTCGCCGGGAGCGAGGCCTTGCCACACATGATGAGACATCACCCGGAGGGAGGGGACGGAGGTCGGCCGGGGAGAGGTCGGAGAGGGGATGGGGCGCGCGGTAGGCGAGACCACGGTTGTTTGGCATGCGACCAGTGCGGCGGATAACACCATCAAAACGCCAAAACGAAGCGGCTTCAGTTGGGTCACTGCGATCTAGAGGGGCGAGCTATTCTGAAAAGGGTTCTTCGAAATCCATATCGAATTCAAAATCGTCTTCAAACTCGTCTTCAAACTCGTCATCAAACTCGTCATCAAACTCGTCGTTTGAATCAAATCCTTCCCCCTCTCCAACTACGCACAGGCCGTAAGCTCCATTCAGGAGGCAGCCTTCAAGGAGGTCGAAGCTCATGGTCTCAAGCAAGGAGACCAGCTTCTCTTCGTCTTCGGCCAAGAGGACCAGGGTCGTCAGACCTTCTACACGTACTACGCCGACTACTCCAATGCCGGCCGGATTGAGCGCTCCGAATCCAGGCACGTGAAGCAGGCCATCTGGGTCATCGGACGGAAAGGTGATCTCGAACGGCGCAAGAGCTTCACTCAGATCGGGATCGGGATCAAACAAGCCCAGAACGAGTCGATCTGGATCTTGCGGAGGATGATCTGCATCTAGCGGGGGTTGATCCGCGGCAGGAGGCGGATCATCCACAAAGATAAGCTCGGTTCCCACTGCGTTCAGAGTGTTCTTTATGGCCTCGTACGCGGCTAATGTCTCGGCCTGCAAAGAAAAATCCCCGCTCTGAACAACAGCCACGGGTCGATTGAATACGAATGGCAGATCTGCAAGCACCGGCTCGCGCTCTCCTGTAATCAGGAACTCTGCAAGATTATTAATCAGCTGCCGGTTGTCCGTGACGCCGTCATAGGGCGGCTGCAGAAAAGTCAAATCACCCAGTGCCAGGGCTCTCATATTTGGGCTCGCAGCCGCGACGGAGAGTCCGCCACCCATATCGGTTTTCGATGAAAAGACAGTTTCTCCGCCTACTATGAGGGGAGTGCCGGCCTCGGTGAACACGGAGCGCGCGGCGTACATCGTGACAGTATCAAGGCCATCCGTCAGGGGGCTTTCGCCAAAAGTCTCGAAAAAGACATTCCGGAAATTGCCCTCATTCTCCACCAGGTCGTACAGGTAATCGTCAGAAAACGCCAGATCGAGCGGTTCAAGCAACTGGTTGGCAACTGCAATATCCGCACCTGCGGAAAAGTCACCAAAGCCAAAGATATCTGAATCGGAGCTGGACCGAGTTGGATCCAGGATCACTAGCAGGCGGCCGCCTCGCTCGACGAAACGTCTAACGGCCTCGACCTCGGAGGCAGCAAAGGATTCGAAGGGAGATATTACGATAAAGGCACTTACGAACTTCAGCCGTCCCTCAAGGCCGAGCTGGTCAAAACTAGCATTCGAATCCAGCAGCTGAACTGAGGCGCCGCGTGCTGAAAGTTGACGGGTCAGGGTTTCCAGTTCCGAGACGTCGAATCGATTGGAGTGTGCGGTGTCGATAAGAACCACTCTTGTAGTTGTGGTGTCCTCCAACGCCGATCCCGTGGAGATGCTTTCTCCGCTTTGAACTGGCAGACTCGGGATCGTGATCTCGGAGAACGGCGGCAAGGGAATTTGATCGGGTGGCTGATAGAACCCGCGGTAATACCAGAGGCTCCGACCAATGATTGGAATCAAAAGCAGGCCTACGCCCACCAGGACCAGGACGCCGCCGCGTCTCATGGGCTGGCTCCCTCGGAAGGCGGAACCCAAAGCAAATACAAACCGGGTTGGCGGGGATAGGAGGTCTGTGCACCTTCAGCTGTTTCCATAAAGAACGGGAAGAACAGCTCTGGGGTTAGGCCGGCCGGTTCCCGCAGATTAATCGTGCGGTAGTTTGCGATTTTGGCCATCTCGGCAGCATGCTCGATGGCCTGACTGATCGAACCCAGCTCGTCTACTAATCCCAGACGCTGCGCCTCTCCGCCCAGCCAGATCTCGCCGCGAAGCAGAATTTCTGGGCCAATCTGAAGCGAATCTCCTCTCCCCAGACTGACTGCCGAGTAAAACGCCTGCTTGATAGCTTCCATGCGCCGGAGCTGTGCATCGCGTGCCGAGCCAAACAGCTTATAAGGCCCGGTGGAAACGAGATCTTCGAACACTCCCGGCGCAGGAGGCAGCTGGGATACCACGCCGACGTTTCCAATCGGCGAGGAAGGCCCGGCAAAAATATAGTCGGTGCCAACCGAGAGATAGTAGGCGCCGCTGGCGGCCACACCCTGTGCCATCGTCACCACTGGCTTCTTTTCCCTCAGCTTGGCGAGCTCCAGGTAAACCGCCTCCGTGTCTATAACGGTTCCACCAGGACTATCGATCACCAGTACTACCGCGCGGATATCCGGTTGCCCCCTGGCATACTCAATTTGGGCGATCATCTCCGCCGATGAAAAGGCATGAATTGCATCACGCAGGTAGATCAGGCCCACAGCGGGGCGGGGGATCATGGCCGCAAGGGCAATCCCCAGCGTCAGCGGAATGAGCAGAATTAAAAGATAGCGCTTCCGGAAGGAACCAGTGTCAGCGGGATATTGCTCAGGAGTTTCAGTCACAGAAGTAGATATTATGGAGCCTCGATCTGAATGGCGCGCAATCGTACAACGAATTGACTCCGCATGCTATTGTGTCCGTTACGCGCGCTATTCGATTGAACTTCCGATAAATGATTTTGCGTCCGTTACGCGCGCTATTCGATTGAACTTCCGATAAATGATTTTGCGTCCGCTACGCGCACTATTTGATTGAATTTCCGAGATTTGGATCCCCATGGTATTGCCTGCCCGAGGCAGTCTACGTCAACTATCTGGTAAAAGGTCGTTCCGCTTAAAAAAGGAAGACAGGGGCCCGTAAAGGCGCCCCTGTACCTTGTAGTTCGGAAACGTCCCTAATTCAAGCTAATACGACCTCCGGCAAAAGCTGTTTCGCCTGCTCGATTTCCTCGG
>JAZGCZ010000010.1:0-4591 GCA_036477195.1 Anaerolineales bacterium
AGGTGAGATCGATGAAATACATTGTGACGGTTCGTGGCAATCTCAAGGGTGATCGAGCGCAGGCAGAAGCAGTTCATAATGCGACCATCGCACAAGTTTCGCCGCAAGCGAAGGAGATGGGAAGCACCGGGCATCAGACCTTTCTGAATCCTGAGAATGAGAAAGACTTCCTGGCCGTCGACTTCTGGAACAACATGGAAGGGATTCAGAAACTCTACTCGGATCCCAACCTGGCCGAGGAGTTCGGCAAGCTGTTTGAGGGCGAGCCCGAAGTTGTTGTTTGGGCAAATTCCGATTGGGAGGGTTACTTCGACGCGGAATAAGGCTGGGGTCAGTCCGTAGATAAGCGCGGCAGGTTACTCGTTTCCTGCCGCGTAGCGGACGACGCCTTCCAGCGAAGGCGATACCTGAACTGCCTCGTACCAAATCAAGTGGGGCGATCCGCCGGAGTCGATAGCCAACTCCACTAACTGCCCGAGTACTCGGTTTCCGGGTTCGATGACCTCCTGACCGACCCAGCCGTCCTCTGTTTTCTGCGCGTAAATCAGTTGGTCGCGGTCGGTATAGGCAAGATGCAGTCCGCCGGACGGATCGAATGCCAGCGAGGTGATCTTCCTGGCCCCGGTCTGGCCCATTCGTAGGTTCTGCAGATCCCCGACATTCTCAGTTTGCCAGCCGGATCCGTCGTTCCACGCATGTCGCACCATACCGGTCTCGCGACTCTCAGCGACAAAGTACGCAATGTGCGGATTCCCCTCACGATCGAAAGCTAAAGAAGCGTAGCGGCCAGCATCGCCCTCGCTATCCACCACCTCCACGGACCAGCCATTGGGCCCAAGCGAGGCGAGCTCCAACTGCCGATCGCGGTCGTTGTAATAAGCAATAAAAGGAGATCCTGAGGGATCGACCTGAACGCTGGTCCCAAATTCGTATTGGATCGGCCCACTGCCTACGGGCGTAACAACGATCGCGCCGTCGAGAATGGTGGCGTATTCAACGCCGTTCTGGAAACCAAATTGAGATGGCTCGATCCCTGCAGCGTGCCATACCCCATCCTGATCCACCGTGATCGAGTTATCCCACCCGTCATGCCCGTCGTCGCCGATGGTGGTGAGCACCCAGCCACCATTGGAGAGCTGAGCCACCACTGCGTCGCCGAGCGCCATATCGACCTGGAGCGCCTGGTGGTCATGGTAGGCAATAAAGGGCTCGCCGCTTGAATTTAGGGCAAGGTCTATCGGGCCATAGAAGTAGCCTTCTGCCACGGTTTCCACCTCAAACTCTCCGTTTGCGTTATTGGCATAAAACAATCCGCCGTGGTCGGCCTCAGTCAGAAAGGTTACGTGAGCTATGCCATCATCATCAACGCCGAAAGCTGGCTTGATGCCCTCACCGATCTCCTGGACTTCCCATGTCAATGAGAGTTCCCCGATCTGGATGGATGATGCCGCCATACCGGACCTTTCCTGAGCCGCGATGTCTTCAGCCTGGGTAGCGGAAGAGCTCGACGCATCGCGAGTCGCAGTCGGCCCAGGCTCAGCGACGCCCGTGCTCGGCCCTGCCGTATCGTCTGCGGCGCCGGAGCAAGCCGCGAGCGCCGCCATAAAGATAGGAACTCCAATAATCAATACACGCATTAATGCGACCTCCATCGGCCAGCGATCTGCAGGTAGGCAAAGACTAATCGGGCAAGATGAGAATGACGGTAATCCCCAAGACATTCTCGGATGGGGCCTCAGGGCGCAGGTAGGGAAAACGCCCGCCCTTGATTTGTCCACCTTGCTGCAACCCTGTCGAATTCTTTGCCTCCCATTCGTTGTTCTTTTGAGATCCCGCAGTTCCCGCTGGCCAACCCCGGGCGGTCCAAACAGCACAACGATCGCTCCGAGCGGGGGTTATGCCAATATGTAACGCGTGAAGCCAAAGGAGGAGGGCATTTATGTTGGATTTCGGATCGATAAACTGGATTGCGGTCGTGGCAGGGGTGATCGCAAGCAACGTGTTGGGCTTCTTATGGTACGGCCCGTTATTTGGAAAACGTTGGATGAGCATGATCGGCAAGACGGAGGATGAGATTGAAGCCAACCCAACAATGTACCTGATCACGGCTTTAAGCTCCGCCCTTACAATGATCGTGCTGGCGTTGGTGGTCGATGCGTTCGGGGCTGGCGATTTTGTCGAGGGACTGATCATCGGCGCGGTGGCCAATATCGGTCTCAGTGCAACCAGTACATTCGTGTATACAACCTTCGAGGGACCGCCGCTCGGAGTGTGGGGACTGTTTGTGATCTATCAGCTGCTGATCTTTGCGCTGATGGGAGGGGTCTTCGCGGTTTGGACAGTCTGAGGAAATACTTAGACCTACCTCACTGCTCAATTGCGGCTAGGTCAAGCACAATTGTGCGGCGGGCGCAAGAGAATAATCGCAAGGTGGGGAGCTCACATATCTTCACAGTAGCGAAGGGGCCGGTCTCATGACCGGCCCCCTGTTCGTTCGGCGGATCAAGCGACCTACTCAAACGCGCGCAAGCTCAGCTCCTGGCGGGCTCTGCTCGTGAATCTTCCACGGAGTCCCAAGCCATCGCAGCAGGAAGTAATCCAGGCCGTAGTAGCCGGCTACCTTCGAGGCTAAGATCAGTCCGATGGCAATTACAAACAGGAGCGGATTGGTGCTGGCGGACCCGGCCATCATGAAGTTCCAGTTCATTAGGGCGCCAAAAAATGCTGCGATGCCTGTGAAGGCTCCGAGAACAAGCGCCACGCCCACGAGCAATTCGCCGTAGGCTACAGCTTTCCCAAACCAAGTGTAGGCCTCCGCACCTAACAAGGTTTGGATAAATGACCGGTACCAATCGAATGCGATTGGTGGCCTTCCAGCCTCGGGAAGGGAATGGCATTCATCCAAAAACCCTTTAGTGCTTCCCCGCCGTCGACCCATGCCGGATTGGTCACCTTATGGATCGCTGCATCAATCCAGCGATATCCCAGCCACAGGCGCGGCACCAACCAAATCAGTCCAGCACGTGGGCTGTTGAATAGCCACTCCACAAGTGGGGCATCGGCTATGGTCGAGCCTCTTTCCGTCTCGAGTTCGTCATTCATCTTTGCCTCCTTAACCAGGTTGTACGACAACTTTGATTCTAGGGACTGAAAGCCCATTCGTTAAGTGACAAACTTCACATATGCGGATGACAGAATGCCACAGAAGGGGAAAGTTATAATCCTCGCCACAGTGAGCAACCCAGTCCAGCCCGAAGACGCCCTCCTGATGCGCAAGGTTAGCGAAGGAGACCGCAAGGCGTTTCTAGCTCTCTACGATCGGCACGCGGCCAAGGTCTTTGGTTTGGCGTTGCGTGTCATCGGCGACCCAATGACTGCGGAAGAAGTGACTCAAGATGCCTTTTTGCGTTTGTGGACTCGGGCTGATACCTATAACCCGGATCGGGGAAAGTTATCCTCTTGGCTGCTCACCATCACACGCCGTCTCGCGATCGATCAATTCCGTCTTGAGGCTCGCCGTCCACTCATATGGAACCCGTCCAACCCAGAAAACGCCATGGAAAAAATCCCGGATCCGGCGAGTCAGTCGGAAGAATCTCGTTGGGCAACATTAAGATTCGCCCTCGACAGGCTTCCTGCCGAGCAGCGATCGGTTATTGAGCTTTCCTTCTATCATGGAATGTCTCACAGCCAAATTGCCGACTATCAATCGACCCCGCTCGGCACTGTGAAAACTCGAGTACGGCTCGGGATGGAGAAATTGCGGCGGGAATGGGAACAAGGGCACAAATCCAAATGAACTTGCACAGCGTTAATAGAAGTGGAGCGAAATATCTCAATGGATCATGAATTCGAAGACATGCTTGGCGGGTATGTGCTGGGTGCATTGGCGCCCGAAGATCGTCGGCGCGTCGAGGCTCACTTGCAGTCATGCAAGAACTGTCAGGGCATACTTGCCTCCTACAAATCTGTAGCGGAGGGCCTGCTTTATTCTCCGGATCCCAGGCTGCCACCGAAATCATTGCGTGCTCGCCTGCTGAAACAGGTGAGCAACTCCACTGAGCGTCCCTCTTGGAGGAAAGCCATCCGGAAAGTACCGGCCACCGGCCTGGCATTGGCCGTCGGTCTTATCCTGCTCTTGGCGGTCAACCTTGGATTTCTGGTCCGAACTCAACAGCAGCTCGAGCAGGGTCAGGATGCAATTGCTCAGCTACAAACAGGGCAGGCCGCGGCTGCCATTGCAAGCTATCCCAGCTCTCAGGTGGCGGTGATTGAAGAGGACGGAGTGCGAGGCACCTTTGTCTACGATCCGGACCTCCCGCTAGGAGTGTTGTACGTTTGGGGCCTTCAACCTCCTACAGCTGATCAGGCATATCAGACATGGCTGATAGACGCTGAGGGGCAGCGACTGAGCGGCGGCCTGCTTACTTTCAGCGCAGATCCGGGCTATGGCTGGCTGATGATCGAAGCGCCGACACCGATGTCGGAATTCCGCAGCCTGGGGGTGACTCTCGAGCCAGCTGGCGGCAGCCCGGCGCCCACCGGGCCGCGCATTCTCGGCGCCGACCTATAGCCATGCTCCGCAGTGAAG
>JAZGCZ010000100.1:0-3076 GCA_036477195.1 Anaerolineales bacterium
GCAGAAAACTCGGCCCACATGGGTGTTCAACTGGTACTTGCGGCAAGCCTCTCCCTCACAGGCGAAGTCCACGAGGCGCAAGCCTTCATCCGTGGCTGGAAGACGGAGCACCCCGAGCTGTCCGTCACCCGGTTGGAGAAACAATTTCGCATCGACCGGTATCCGAACCCCGAATCGTTCAGGAACGCGTTGCAAAAGGCAGGGCTGAAGAGGTAATTCCCACGAATCGCGTAGCGCCGTTTAGCTCGTCGGATTAGGCAAAGGCTGAACTGCCCTATATTGGCACGGATACCGTGACTGTATTCGTCCGTCTCTTCTTTGATATCGTGGGCAATGGCCAGCAAGGCAGAGCTCATCAGCCGTCTCCACGCCTTGAACTTCTTGTCAACCATGTGCGTATGGAGAGAAAAGATGTAGTGGATCGTGAATGGGAGCGCCGACAACGGGCAACGAGACGCAACAATCTAGATGGAAACTGGAACTCCTCTAGTCGGCAGCACCCACCACGGGCAGATTCTGGGCGCGCCAGCGCAATATGCCGCCGGCCAGATTGGCCACGTTCGCGAGCCCAGCCTGCTGCAACATGAGGCTGGCGCGGGCTGAGCGGCCGCCTGCCCGGCAGACCGCGATGATCGGTCGGCCCCTTGGAATCTCATCCAGCTGTTCACTCAAGCTGCCCAGGGGTAGGAGCATGGCGCCGGGAATGTGGCCCAGGGGGCCGTCGAACTCGTCTGGCTCCCTCACATCCAGGATCTGCACGTCGTTGAGATGCTCTTCCACCCACTGGGGCTGGATCTCCCAGATCCCTGCAAAGGTGTAGTTCAGGGGTGCCCAGTCCGGCTCGCTGTCCAGAAGCTGCCTATCGTCTGGGCGGCCGCATTTCAGATTGGCAGGCACGGCGATGTCGATCTGCTTAGGGTGAGCCAGACCGAGGTTGTTCATGTAGCCCGCGAAGTCGCTCTCACTGAGCTCGCCGCCCAGGCGCGGGTTAAATTGCCTTTCCTCGGCAACGCTGGTGACTGTCAAGCCTCGGTAATCGTGGCCAGGGTACAGTCGACAGGAAGCTGGTAGGGTAAAGATTTGGGCATGGACCGAACGATATAACACAGCCGGGTCACCCTGTTGAAAGTCCGTCCGCCCAGCACCGCGAATCAGCAGGCAGTCCCCGGTGAAGGCCCGGCTCTCATCGTCCAGCACGTAGGTTACGCAACCATCGGTATGGCCTGGCGTTGCCCTCACCCCTACGTACCGCTTTCCAAACGACACCCGATCGCCATGCTCCAGATAGCGATCCCCGCCTTCGGCGCCGCTGTGGCTTCCTATAAGGATCTGACTGCCGAGCTGCTGTTTGAGGAGCCACGCGCCAGTGACATGATCCGCATGTGTGTGCGTATCGAGGGTGCAGAGCAGCTTGAGGCGCAGCTCCTCGATCAAGGCCGCATCGCGGCGCACCTGCTCGAATACGGGATCGATGAGCACAGCCTCGCGGCTTTCATCATCGGCAAAAAGATAAGTGTAAGTGCTGGACTGCGGATCAAAAAGTTGTCGAAATATCAACATGCCATCCCCTCGCCGAATCTTCGTCTACTAAGATTCAATGATTCTACAGCTCGAACCACGTCGGCTGCATGTCTGCCTATGCCAGTCCCTCAAGAATTGCGTGCCTGAACCACGCCTGCTTCCAAAGTCTGGCGCAGAGAGCCGAAGCGTCTACGGTACTGAGCCGGTGTCAGTCCGACACTTCGCCGAAATAGGCGGCTGAGGAAGCTGGCGACTTGAGAATACACCAACCGGACACGCGAATCTCGTCGTCGGGAGGTCGCATGTTTCTTTGTCCACTAGCCCTGGCTGCAGCCGGTGACCGCCTGTTCTTGTCCGTAATCGGACGTTCACATAGTCCAAGTCGGACCCTCCTCAGGCCTAGCCGTCAACGTCCGCTTTTCACCCGGAAGCTGCCGTTCAACCCAAGATCTCGCAATCAACCTCGAACGGCGGCAATGGGTCGTTTTCTGCCTGCCGCAACTCTATGATCTGACCGGCAGCTCCTAGGCGAGAGCGGCCATTCAAAGATGGTCTGACTGAGCAAATGAACTCCTTTGACGAATGTCGGCTTTCGCCTAGAAGCGGACCGTCGGCTGTTAGAATTCCGACAGGCTGGAAACGACCCATAGCAGACAGATTGCTTGAAACGCGATCCCGACCCACTGGTTCCCAACCAGAGCGTTGCTGAGCCGGCTGTCTCGCGAATGTGTCCAGCAACTATACTGATTAAGCAGGTCAGTAGTTGCTTGGTTCTTTGCAGTTTCGGCACCAATGACAATAGGCGAGCATGCGTGTGGTGTGTATCACAACCAAAAAGTCGTATTGTCAGCGGCTAAATACCCTTAGTACGCAAGGCTCGAGATTGAAAAGGTGCATATGACCGGGACTCGATGTTGGGGAGGTGGGTTGGCGATCGCCGGGGCGCTTAGCTTTAGCTCAATCGTTGTAGCGCTACACCTTCTTCAGCCTGATTACGACGCCAGGTATCAACTCATGAGCGAGCTGGCGCTTGGCCGACATGGGTGGGCCATGTTACCGGCATTTTTCTCTTTTGCACTTTCCGTCATGGGTTTACAGGTTGCGGTGCGCCGATTTAGGGCGTCGGGGGTGTTACAGGCCGTGCTTCTCAGCGCCGCCGTGGCACTCACTGGCGCTGGCATATTCCGCTTGGGGCAAGCGACCGAGCTTCATGTAGGGCTGGTGGCATTCGCGTTTATCCTCCTTGTCTTGGCTATTTATCTCTTCCCTTCTCAAGTCGGTGGCCTTGCGTGGCGGCCGCTTCGCGCTGTGTGTTGGATGCTTGCGGCGAGTGTGGCGATCAGTGTGGCCCTGGGCCAGTCTTTGTTGCCCATGGGTATTGCGCAGCGGTTGGCTACGACGGCTGTGTTGGTCTGGCTCTGCTTAATGGGTTGGATCTTGATGCGGCGATCGCCTAGCCTGAATCGTTCGTGATCGTACGCCTGTGAGCTCAAACGTTAAGTTAGACGAGGCGCATAAACAATGTATGAAGTAGGGGTGCCTGGAGTCCATAAAC
>JAZGCZ010000101.1:0-3402 GCA_036477195.1 Anaerolineales bacterium
TGGAAGTCGACCTACCTCGACCCAGGCGACCGGGAATGATTGCGCGTCCCGAATTCGGCCAACAGGCGGCCACTCTGTTAGGAGCCCTAGGCATCCGTGACTGAGCCGGATGGCACGGCTACCGTCCTTAAGCTTGATGCCGAGGGCGCCGAAGTCTTCCGGTATTCGGGACACATCGTTCGCCGGACTGAGACGAGCGTGGTGCTTGAAGCAATTTTTGATATGGAGGAACGCGAATTTTACGGATTGACATTTCGCCGCGGTGACCGATTTATTGAAACCCACTACAGCGACCGCTGGTACAACGTTCTCGCAGTTCACGACGTCGATACCGGAGAACTCAAGGGTTGGTATTGCAATATCTCCCGCCCGGCAATCATCGACGATGCCTCGGTATCTTCTGAAGACCTCGCGCTGGATTTAGTGGTCCTGCCTAATGGAAGTCAGTTTGTGATCGACGAGGACGAGTTCGCAATGTTGGATCTCGATTCCGCAGACCGCGCGAGTGCCAGGGCCGCGTTGATCGAGCTCCAGCAATATGCGGGGGCGCTCGACGGTCCTTTTGAGATCGATGCGGGGAGCTAAATGGGCAACGAATGCTAATCCTCCCTGTCCCCTGACATAGAGAGAGCCCTGCGTGCTGTATAATCGCCTTCCGTTCCTCGGTAGCTCAACTGGCAGAGCATCCGGCTGTTAACCGGAGGGTTACTGGTTCGAATCCAGTCCGAGGAGCCTTTATATCTCCAATATCTTAGTCAGCGGCCACCCCGATCGGCTCGACAGCCTCGGTTCTACCGGCCCTCGAAGCGAAGCCGGGAACGTCTGCCCGCCGCAGAAGCCAAATGCAAGATAGCGCTCCCAACGCCTCCAGCCAGAACACGATCCCATACGTACTCGCAAAACTGTCTGTCACTGCAAGGGCTACATCCCGTAGCAAGCCGCCGGCTGCGATCCCAGCCCCTCGGCTTACCAATTGGATCACCGACCACAAAGCTAGATAGGCCGCCGCCTGGGCCTCAACGCTCATCGCCATCAGTAGGCTGACACCTCCCACAGTGAAAATCCCGACGCCGATGCCAAAGAGCGCCAGCAAGGGGCGCACCATGGCTAAGTTTGCAGTCCATGCAGAGCCGCCGAGAGCAATCAACGGAAGGGCCAGTAGGCCCAGTCCCCACATTGTCGTCCCGACTTGTTGGTCAGGGCGCCAGCGCCGGGTGAACAGCATCGTGACTACCATCCCTAGCAACACTCCAGACCCCCAGAAGGTATTGAACCGAGTGGTTTCTCCCACAGGTAGGCCAAATACGTCCCCCCCAAAGGGCTCAAGCACCGCATCCTGCATGAAGACGAAAAAGGCCGATGCTCCAAGGAAGAGTGCGTATCGGCGCGTTCTCTTGTCGGCCAGAATTCCTGAGAATGCCTCCCTGAATTCTTTTTCCTCCTTCGGTTTGCTTGTGCTGGGCCTTTCCTCTCGCCACACGGAGAAAAACCAGATCAATCCGGCACCCACCGCAACAAACAGTGAGAGCCGCAGAAAGTCCTCAAGATTGTAGGAGGGCATCATCCAGGCAAAAATCAGCGGCAGGAAGGCAAAGCTGAGAATGAGGATGAACTGCACGATGCTGATGGCTAAGCCACGGCGGTTGTAAGAGGTGCTGTCGTAGACCAGGGCCAGGAAAGCCGGTCCCGAGATGAGGATCCCGCTGCCAAACATGACAAACGCCAGAAGTGCAAGGAGCCACCCGTATTCCGATCCTCTGGCAATAAGCCCGGTTGATAACGGAATCAAAGGCAGCGAGAAGAGCACGAGTGCGCGACCGATCCATATGTAGGCCAGGCGGCGACTTCCCCGAATGGGGTGCGTGTCCGCACGATGGCCAGCCCATAGGGAAAGGGGAGCCAGGAAGAAGCGCAGGGCGCTTAACAAAGCCACTGGCCAGGCTGCCAATCCCAGGTCCACGATCATGACCCGATTCCAGACGCTTGACACCAGCAGATCGACGGCCGAGGAGCCAATGTGAAAAGTCCCGATCTTGACGGTTCGGAGGAATCGGAATTCTTCGTCTGACCGGGGATTATCCATAATTGGCGCTGCTCTACGCAGCTACCGAAGCCGACTCGGGCGAACTCTCCTCTTCTATCGAGGGTCGGGCGGCCAGCGTGAACCCTGCGTACATGAGGATTGCTGCGATCAGTTCACCGATGTACAGGAAATTGCCCACCCCGAGCCGAGTTAGAGTGCTGGCAGAGGCAATCAGTATGGCGCCTAGAGCGATCAACACATTGCCTAAAGCTCGATTTGGCAGCACCCCTTTTCTCAAGAAAAGCCAGGACGACCAAAGAGCACCACCCACCAGCATGATGGTGCCGTATATGTTGAAGAAGATGGTTGTAATTCTGATTGGCGCCCCCAAGGGCAGGATTCCGCGCTTGGCAGTAACCAGCTCCCCACGGTATTCCATCTCCACCAGCTCGGCTCCGGCCGGGATTGTGTCGCCTTCCTCGATAACATCCGTTTTGTATTGCTCGCTTAGTGGCAGCCCCCGATCAAATAGGCTTGGATCCAGATTGGGCATCACCTGCAGCATTAATACAAGCGCGCCGAGACTCGCGGCGATCAGCACCCCGGTTATTACGTGTCGCCAACGCTTGCGGACCAAGAGCAGATAGGTCCCATGCCCGATCCATGCCGCAGTTAGCACTGCCCCGAAGAAATACCACATAAAGAAGACGGTGGAGCTCCATCCCGCCACCGCAAAGTAAGCTTCCGCAAAACTTGCGGCCGCAAACATGCCAAGCCCAACAGCCCAGAACAAGAAATAATCTCTCCGCCGGTGGAGGTAGCGCCGGAAAACAGAGACTGTGAAAACCACCATTATTAATGTGGTTACGAACGGTAGAATGAGATTTAGTTCCATAGAATCCTCCTAGCGGTAGAAACGGTTTGCAGCTAACTCAGTGATGTCAAAAACACCCCAATTGCGAAGATGATCAGCAGAGCGGTAAGAACACCCAACACCACGATCAAAGCGGGGAGCAGCCGAGTGTAAAAGACAGATCCTTCTGGAACGCGTGAAGGGCCGAGCTTGCGAGGTTTCGGTCGATCGGAAGGCGGAGCGCTAGGACGCTCCTCGGGGCTGGTCAACAGAGATTCTGCAGTTCTGTTCCGCGCAAATCTAAGTAAATCTATAGGTTTACTGTGATTTTGGGAGGTTTACATAAATTATAAAACCAATTGGGCAGATTCGATTTGAATCTTCTGTGAGAGTTCGTCGAGGCTAAGCTGCTGCGCGCTGCAAGGAGTGTTTGAGGAATCCCTTGACTTCGTGCACCGGCACTGCGAGCCCGACGTCTGGGCCCACCATGACAGTGTTGATGCCAACCAAGCGACCTGATGAATCC
>JAZGCZ010000102.1:0-13411 GCA_036477195.1 Anaerolineales bacterium
AATATCACGAGTACAATCTGGTGTTCTCGAATGATTCCATTTCTCGCAAGGAGAGTGATCGCGATAGTACGATTGAGCGGGACCAGTATCTGGAATGGACGAAGATCGTCTGGCATAACCCCGCAGCATCCGCGCGAAAGATCGGTCATCCGGCGCCCTTCCCGGAAGAGCTGCCTGAACGACTCATCAAACTGTACACCTACCGGGGGGATGTCGTATTGGATCCTTTCGCCGGTTCGGGAACTTCATGCGTGGCTGCATTGAAGAACGAGAGGAGCTATGTTGGCTATGAAATTGAGGGGGAGTACGTGACGCTGGCAGAGAGCAGGCTGGCTGCGGTCCGGGATCTTACAGAGCACTAGGCTAACCTCAGCCCAGCCTGAGCTCATCCAGCAAACTGCGCGCGTGACTGATATCCACTTCGATCTGCTCGAGTAATGCCTCCGGCCCGGAGAAACGCATCTCGTCGCGGAGTCGATCGATAAATTCTAGCTTGACTTCCTGCCCGTACAATTCCCGCTCAAAATCGAGGATATGTGTCTCAATGACAGGCAGCTTAAGCTCATCTTCGAAGGTGGGTCGAAAGCCGATATTGGTCACCGCCTGCTTCTGCACTCCGTCGACCTCCGCTATGCACGCGTAAACGCCGACGGCGGGGTAGGCGCGCTCATCCCAGATTTTCAGATTAGCGGTCGGGATTCCGAGCTCCTTCCCTCGCCCCGCTCCTTCTTGAACGACTCCGAGAAGCTTGAATGATCTTCCCAGGTAAGTCGCCGCGCGGGCAACGTCGCCGGAACGAAGTGCTTCCCGCACCCGTGTCGAGCTCACGACTTCGCCCCCAACAAGCACGGGCGGGACAAGATGAAAATGGAAGTTCCTGGCGCGGCTTTCCTGCTCAAGATAATGACGGTTGCCGCGCCGCTGGTGACCGAGGGCAAAGTCTTCTCCGGCCCACAGGTCAACGAATCCAAGCTGAGCCGCAAGCCGATCGAGAAACTCCCCCGCCTCCACTTTGGAAAGCTCAAGGTCGAACGATTGCGTGATCACATAGTCCACGCCCTCTTTCCCAAGCAACTCCGCCTTTTCATCCGGCGTCGTGATGTAGAAGGCGGGAGTTCGCTGTCGAAGGACCACCGAGGGGTGCGGAAAAAAGCTCAGGACAACTACCGGCAGGTCCAGCTCCTTTGCCGGCTTGATCATTCTTTCCAACAGATCTTGGTGGCCGAGATGAACTCCATCGAAGGAGCCGATGGTAAGCGAGCTTCGTTCTAGTTGAACTTCACTTAGATCTTGAAGGTGCTGCATCTAGGAGGGAAATACTTTGCGGGGCTGCCACTCCTGGCCGTCTTCGGCAGATACCAGGATAGCGACCAGCTCTCCATCTGGAGTCAGTGCTCTAGCCATTCCGGCTGCTCCGTCGCTGGATGGAATGCGAAGGCCGTTTCGAATCCTTTCCAAATCTGGCTCCTCCACGGTCACAATCGGGAGATCGGGAAGCGCCTCCGCCGCGGGCCGCACCCAGCGCTGCCACTCGCCACGCCCCATGGCTTTCTCCAATTCATCCAGAGTTACCGCACCTTCCAATCCAAACGGACCCGCCCTGAGTCGGCGCAGCGCTGCCAGGTGCGCGCCCGTGGATAGGGTTTCTCCAAGATCGTGTGCCAGGGATCGAATATAGGTTCCTGCCGAGCACTCGACCCGAATGCTTAGTTCCGGCGGATCGTAGTCCAGCTTGGTTAGCTCGTATACCGTCACTTTCCGAGGATCCAGCGCAACCGGCTTTCCTTCCCTGGCCAATTCGTAGGCTTTTTTTCCTTGAAGTTTGATCGCGCTGTACGGGGGAGGAACTTGTTCAATCTCACCCCGAAACATCTCGAGGGCGGCTTCGACCTGCGCTTCTGTGGGCGCCTCGCCGGTGGATTTTGTTGTCGCCCCTTCTGCGTCATACGTTTCCGTGGATTCTCCAAATCGAACTTTGGCTTCGTAGAGCTTGATTGAGGAGGAGAGGTACTCTGATAGGCGCGTGGCCGGGCCCAAGCAAAGCACCAGCACGCCCGAGGCGCGCGGATCGAGCGTTCCAGCATGGCCTACTTTTCGCACTCCCGTGCCTCGGCGCACGATGCTCACCACTCCGTGCGAGGTCGGTCCCTCCGGCTTGTCAACCACCATGATGCCGAAGGCGCTCATGAACCGAGTGCCGCAAAGGTCGAATTCAATACGCGGTCCATAACTTCTTGAACCCCGCCTTCGATCATGGCGCCGGCCGCAAGCTCGTGGCCTCCGCCACCGAAAGTTGCCGCCAGCCGGCTGACATCGACACCAGGAAGTGCCCTCCAGCTAATTTTTACGTTCCCGTCGGCCTGTTCAATAAACAGCACTGCGACGCGGGGTCCCTCGATCGTAGTCAGGACATCGATCAAATCTGCGTCGTCCGTACCGGGGTATTTCGCCTGCTTGCGATCCGAAACGAGTAACGAAGACCACACCACCCCATCTCGCATCTCCATCCGGGAAAGCCCATGCGCCCAATAGTGCGCGGCCTCATAGCTACGCCTGTACATCGCCTTTCGGTAAAGCCGCGAAATGTCCGCTCCTGCTTCGATTAGTTCCGCTGCAACCCTAAGAGCTTCGGGATTGACACTGTTGGTGCGGAATCCAAGCGTGTCCGTGATCAGCCCGGTTAGAAGATTGCTGGCGATATCGACATGCATCGGTACATCAAGTTCGGGAAGGAGCCGATGCAACACTACGGTCGTGGCTGATGCTTCTGGGTCAACCAGATTGATTGTTCCGAAGTTAGTATTACTTGGATGGTGATCGATATTCACGTCAACTCGGCTGACGTCGAGTGCCCCCAGCCGATGGATGTCGGCAGCATCCACGGCGATAATTAAATGCTCACCAGTTGGGATCGCCGATTTGATCAGATCGGCTCCAGGAAGGAAATGCCACTTCTTTGGCAGTCCGCCATCAAGCAGCGGCCAAACCTGCTTTCCCACCTCCTTCAAGGCCAAGGTCAATGCCAGCAATGACCCGATCGCATCGCCATCTGGGCGCTCGTGGCCGATGACAACAATGTTTGACGATTCAGCGATCATCGTTGCGACGCGCTCGGACTCAGCTGTCATCGGCATTCATATCATGGCTAATGACGACGATGCTTGACGAATCGGCGATCAGCTTTGCGACACGCTCGGACTCATCTGTCATCCTGGGTCGTCTTCGGAGTTTGTGGATTCTGGTGAACTATCCTGCGTGGAGCGGTCCTGTTCCTGCCGTTCTTCTTCCAATCGGTCCAGCAGTTCGTCGACACGCGCTCCCCGATCTGGGGAATAGTCCCAGCGAAATCGTAGTTGGGGAAAGGATCGCAAAGGAATATTGGAGGCTAGCTGTTTGCGCAAGAATCCGCGCGCGCTATCGAGCGCTCTCAGCACTTCTTGCTCATCGTTTTGAGCCGTCACATAGATCGTGGCGTAAGCCAACTCACGATCTACATCCACCCCTGTGACGTTTAGGCCCGCTAATCGCGGGTCGGCTACCTTTCGCTGAAGCAGGATCGCCAATTCACGGTTGATCCGGTCAGCGACCCTGCGCGCGCGTGTCTCACTTGGCACGACTATGTCCCACTTTGGTGATCTAATCACATCCTTCGGCTGTCCTCTTGGACTGGAGTGTCCGTGCGCATTCGAGGGTAGCCGACTTTATTCCACCGCTACGGTCTCCTCAATGAAGGCCACCAGCTTGTCGCCCTTCTTGAAGGCCTCAAAACCTTTGAGGGCGATTCCGCACTCGAAGCCTTCACGTACTTCTGTTACATCTTCCTTTTCGTGCTTAAGTGAAGCGATGGGGCCCTCATGCAGATTCTCTTCATCACGCACTACTCGCATACGTGCACTACGTCGAATTTCACCCGTAAGGACTCGGCAGCCGGCGATCTTGCCCGACTTTGGAATAGTGAAGATCTTCAGCACTTCTGCCTGACCCAATTCCACTACTCGCTTCACGGGTTTCAGCATTCCCTTGAGTGCTTTCTCGATGTCTTCCGTCAGACGATAGATCACCTCATACAGGCGAATGTCGACATGCTCAGTATCTCCGGCGCGCTTGGCGGTTTGGTCCGCAACAACATTGAACCCGATCACGATGGCTCCCGAAGCGGCCGCGAGCATCACATCGTCTTCGCCGATATTGCCGGTTGCCGAGTGGAGCACATTAATCCGGATGTCCCCAACGCTCAACTCCTCGAGCGAATTAACGATCGGTTCAAGTGAACCCTGCACATCGGCTTTCACGACCAATCTCATTTCCTGAGCTTCGCCCGCCTGATAGGCCGCGAAGACCGAATCCAGGGTCAAAGCCGGGGCGCTGCTGGGCGCAGCGACCTCTTTTTTGTCATTTCGCGCTTTGATAATTGCTTTAGCCTCACGCTCAGATTCAACCAGTGTGAACAGCTCGCCCGCCCGAGGCACTTCCGAAAGCCCGAGCACAGAAACCGGCGTCGAGGGGGGGCCTTCTTTTATCGTCTTGCCTTGGTAGTCGAACATAGCGCGTACTCGACCCTGGGCGTCTCCCGCAATCACCACATCGCCAACGCGAAGCGTGCCGTTCTGGACCAGCAATGTCGCCAGGACGCCCCTCGTCTTATCGAGCTTGCCCTCGATGACCGTCCCGAGCACTCTTCCCTCAGGATTGGCCCGGATTTCCGTAGAGTCGGCAATCAATAGGATGGCCTCGATTAGATCTTCGATGCCTGTACCCTGCTTGGCCGACACCGGCACAACCATCGTATCGCCTTCCCATTCGTCGGACAACAATCCCACGTCTGCCAGCTGCTGCTTTACTTTATCTGGATTGGCGTTGGGCCTATCGACCTTATTCAATGCTACAACCATTGGCACACGGGCAGCCTTGGCATGTGCCAGCGCTTCTCGCGTTTGAGGCATCACGCCATCGTCGGCGGCCACCACCAGGACCGCAATATCCGCGCCCTGGGCGCCTCGAGCGCGCATGGCAGTAAACGCGGCGTGGCCGGGGGTATCCAAAAAGGTGATCGGTCGATCGTCATGGGTGATCTGGTAGGCGCCGATGTGCTGAGTGATGCCTCCAGCTTCGCCGGCGGCCACATCTTCTTGACGAATCGCGTCCAATAGGGTCGTCTTGCCATGATCGACGTGACCCAGGATAGTGACCACTGGAGGGCGATCGACCAGTTTGTCAGGATCTTCATCCTCAAGCATTCGTCTCCATCGCGGCAACTCAGTGGCATCTTCGGAGGCGTCTGCCTCCTCAGGCTCGATGGCCTGAGCTTCGTACCCAAACTCAGCAATGACAATGGCTGCTGTATCGAAGTCGATCTGCTGATTGATATTGGCCATTACTCCGTTAGCCATCAAATGCTTGATCACATCGATCGGACTCGCCTCAATTCGATCCGCAAGGTCGCGAACCGTCAGGGTTTCCGGAATCTCGATGAGGTTTTGGCCGTTCTCGCTCAAATCACACCTCCAGCTCCTGGCCGGGGGTAAAGCGAGGCACCGGCCTAGAGGATTTTGTTCATTGGCGCGGCTCGAAGGCCGTGCTCAGTCATTGATTTCTGGCAACTGATCCATGTAATGCATCAGCTCTTTGCGATCGTCGGTCGATAATTCTACCCGCAGTGCTTTCGACAGCGATCCCTTCAGGCCTCTTTCCCAGCAACTTCGCCGGTCGTGTAAATAGGCGCCTCTGCCGGGGGCTTTCGAGGTCGGGTCAATCCTAACACCTTCGGGGGTGCGCACGATGCGGATCAAGGATCTCTTCGGGAGCACTTCCCTGCAGCCTACGCAGGTCCGCTGTGGGATGTGTTTCCCTGACATCGCTACCTGCTACGTCTTATCTTCGAAATCCCCCACATCCTGCCAGTCGGTCTGCCGGCTTGCCTTTCTCCGGTGTCGCACGACCGTCTCGCCTAGATCTGGGTCGTATTCGACCACTCGCGCGCGCTGTCTGCGCTTCTTGCGTTCGGCTTCCTTCTCTGCCTCCGTCGCCTCGCCTTCGTCTGTCTCTAAAACAGCCTGGGCGACTTCCTCGACAGCGCGCTCAAAGGCCTCTTCGATCGGTATTCCCTTAGGTTCTTCGTCTGCGTCAGTATCCTCGCCTTCAGCCTCAACCGCGGGCTCCTCCTGCTCGTCTTCAGCTGCTTCGCCCTCAGCTTCCGTAATAGCTTCCTCGACGCCTTCTTCGCCGACAGGCGCCTCTTCCTCTTCGACCAGCTCTTCTTCGACAACCGGCTCAGGATAATCGTAGCCGGGGAGAATTTCCTTGAGCTCTAGAATCGCCTTCGGTCCGACACCCTGAAGTGCGAGGATCTTATCTTCATCGATCTCCAGCTGTTCCAGCGTCTGCCCCGCTGTCTCATACCCCGCTTCAGCCAATAAGTTAGCGACTCGCGTGCTGATACCGACCTCTCCAAGCGTGACGTGGTAGGCACCCTCAGCGATCCCCTCACGGATCTTTTCGAGCTTCGCCAACTGCACCTGTCGCTGAGCGCTCCTGCGCGACATAAGCTCATCTTCCACCCGCACGACGAAATCCCTGAGCAGATGGTATTCCTCGGGCGTTACAGGTCGTGTCTCCGCCTTCTTGGTTAGGATCATCTCAATTTGCGGCATCGTTTCGGCCTCGGCCTCCGCCATTTCCGCAAAGGTCTCGTCAGTGGCCAATCGGTTCAGTGATTCGGTTGCCGCTTCGACCAGGCTCTTGATGTCGATCCGCCAATTCGTTAGGCGCGCCGCCAGTCGTGCATTCACCCCCGCGCGTCCGATCGCCAAGCTGAGTTGATCCTCGGGAACGACAACCGATGCGGTTTTGCCGCGCTCGAGATCTTCATCAAGGAACACGCCCGAAACTCGAGCTGGACTCAGGGCCTTAGAAATAAATGCGGCCGCTTCCGGATTCCACTCGATCACATCTATCTTTTCATCATTGAGATCTCGCACAATGGACTGAATACGCACTCCCCGCAAGCCGACGCATGCGCCGACCGGGTCCACCCCATCCCGTGTGGCGGCCACAGCAACCTTGGCTCGTTTGCCCGCCTCTCGGGCGATGGCCTTGATCTCAACTAAGCCCTGATTGATCTCGGGGACTTCCATTTCGAGCAATCGGCGCAGCATGTTGGGGTGGGTGCGGGATACGACGATGACCGGTCCACGCGAGGATTTCCGGACTTCAAGTACATAGACCCGAATTCGATCTCGCACATGAAAGCGTTCTCCTGGAATCTGTTGATTTCTGGGAAGGATAGCCTCCGCCCTGCCGAGGCCGACAGTTACTGCTTGCGGGGTGATCGAGTGCACGGTTCCGTGCACCATGTCTCCCTCGCGCTCGATGTATTCATCGTATTGCGCATCGCGTTCCGCCTCGCGCAGGCGCTGTAGAATGACCTGTTTCGCCGTCTGGGCCGCCACACGTCCAAAATCTTCTGGCGTGGAGTCGACCAGCGACATCCCTCCCATCTCAGCCTCGTCATCGTATTTGAGCGCCTCTTCCAGCATCACTTCCGTGAGTGGATTTTCAACGTCTTCAACGATCTCTTTCTCGGCAAATATACTGACATTGCCCTCTTCTGAGCCGATCCGGGCCTCGATTTCCTGCGCGGTTGAGGCGTTTACCGAGCGACGGTATGCAGATACCATCGCGGCCTGGAGCGCCTCCATCACGGTGTCCTGGGAGAGCCCGAACCGCTCGGTGATTTCGTTAAAAGCCAGCGTAAACTCGCTCTTCATTTCTCTCTTACCCCTTCTTCGATATTCGATTCATCGGGAGGAAATTATTAGGATGCAGGCACTGGAACGTGCACTTCGTGCACTGTGCCTATTTACGAAGAAAAGTGGGGGCTGCCCACTTCTCCGACCACCTTCCGCGACGAACAAATCCATTCTAGCACAGCGCCAAGTCGACTGCAAGCATGGCGCAATTTGCGCGGAAATTTAGGCTCGGTACAGACCTGGGTCAAAGAAGTTTGCTCAATATGGGAGGCGCTATTCCTCGGGAAAATGGCGCAATTTGCGCGGAAATTTAGGCTCGATCCAGGCCTGGGTCGAAGAAGTTTGCTCGGTGTGGGAGGCGCTATCCCTCGGGAAAATGGCGCAGTTCAGGCCGAAATTTGCGCTCAATTCAGGTTGCATCCGAGCAAGTTTGCTCGATGTGGGACGCGCTATCCCTCGGGAAGCTCGTAAAAGATTCGATTCGCTTGCGTTGAGCAGGTGCAGGCCGGAACGATCTTGGAGCCCTTGGTCAACGTCCCCACATAGGGCTCCCCAGTGCCATCCGCCACCCATCCGTCCAGGACAAACGGAATCGGCCCCATCGCAGGGAGCCATTCCCCATTGTAGCGTCTGGCCAGGTGAAAGTGAGTGCCGGTGGACCGCCCGCCTTCGCAGGAGGGATGGCCCAGGTGATCGCCGGGCTGGACCTCCACCCCTTCTGCGATCCGGTTCTCTTCCGCCATATGAAAGTAGAACAACACCCATCCGGTTCCGCCATAGCCATCTCCATCAAGATCAATTTCGACGATGGCTTCTTCACTGCGAATGACAATACCGGATGCTGGCGCCGTCACCCATTCGGAGGAAGGCACGCATCCTGACTCCTGAGCAGGCGGAGCGAAATCAAGAGCACCCATCGGTAGGCTGGTGGCCCATGTAAAATGTGGACCTCCAGTAAAGTCCCATATGCGATCGGGAGCGAAGGGAAGATCCAACGCAGGCTGAACTAGTTGCCCCGGAATGTGTTCGGTGGCCAGTTGGAAGGGATCGCCCCACAGTTTCTTGTAGGTGGCAATGAAACCCTCGGGTCCCACGGCCCGCTCAAATTCGTCGGAATCAAACCATCCTGCAAGCAGCATTTGCACCGCTACCGTGCCCGCGTTCTGCCAGGAATCCGGTCTATATAGCATTCCGTCCGCGGTTTCGAATTCTCGCAGATCTCCGCTTCGCCAGCCGTAGTAACCATCGTTGAGTCGTTCCGCGGCCCAAAGCAGTTGGCGAAACATGCCTTTATATCGATCGTCGACGTGGCCGAGAGGGAATGTCTCCAGTTCCTCATTGGGGAATGGGTCGGTCAGACCAGAGCTTCTATACTCTAGCAAGGCCAGCAACAGGCGTGGGTTTAAGGAGTAGTTAAGCGCAATGATTTCAATCACTTCCCAGGCTGGTCGATCGATTCGGTATGCATAATCGGCGGCACCCGAAACGAAACCTGGATGCCCCAGCAGCTCTAATCTGAGATCAAAGTCCTGAGCGGTGGGTCCATAGATGACTTCACTGTCGGGCAGCATCTGGAAGGGCGTGCCGGTCAGCGGCAAATAGTAAGCTGGGATTTCTAGCGCTTTTCGTGGCGGAAGGGTCGTGGTGTCAGGCGGCAGTCCTGGATTCGCTGCCAGGATGGCATCCACGGTTGTGTTGAAGTGTGCTGCTATGGCCGGCAGTGTGTCCCCACTTTGCGCGCTGTAGGGAACCAGCTCTCCGGGAGGATGCGGGCCGCGATTGGGTAGCGGTGTGACTTCCGCTTCTGGCAGGGCGGTCACTCCCGGTGTTGATATCTGAAGTGTTGGGCTGGAAGAAGAGCAGGCCGCAAGTAGCAACGAAACCGCCACAAGGAGCAAGCCGGCCAGCACTGGGGCCCGGAAGGTCACCGAGAAATATTGGTTTCTCGACTTGCGCAGGTACAGGCTAAAACGACCTCATCCCCCTTGATTAGGGCCCCTTGGTAAGGTTTCAGGCCGGACTGAGCCACCCAGCCGCTCAGGTTGAAGGGTAGCGGGCCGTCTGCCAGAATCCATTCACCATTGTACTTGCGGGCGAAGTGCAGATGCGTCCCGGATGCCGTGCCACCCTCACAGGATGGACGTCCAATCAAGTCGCCTGTTTCGACAAAGTCACCTTCTTGGACCTGCTTATTGCTCACATGGAGATATAGAAGATTCCATCCGGTCTGCTCTTCGCCGTCCCCATCCAAGTCCAAGACCACCACGCCCTCCCCCGCACGCGCCACGATGCCGGGGGCAGCCGCTAGGACCCAATCATCGGATACAGAACAGCCTGATTCAAGCGAAGAAGGGGCAAAGTCAAGGGCGGCCCAGGCTGATTCTCTCTCCCAGGCACCGTGAGGACCTCCCGTGAGCGCCCATACCCTACCTTTGAAGAACGGCAGAATCAATTCGGGTTGCTCGAGCCCCGCTTCGTAAAGCGGGTGAGTGTAGTCGAAAGGATCGCCGAAGAGTCGTTGGTAGGTCTCTATGACGCCTCCTGGCGAGAGGGCTTCCGCCCAATTTCTGCCTGCGCCTCGTAAGGAAAAGTAGTATTGCAAGCCGACCGTCCCCGCATTCAATTCCGGGGCCAATCGGACAATAGAATTATCCGGGAATATGATTTCTGTCATGGTGCCGGCGCGCCATCCATAAAAACCGGTGCCGAGCTCATTCGCCAGCCAGGTTAACTGTCGGTATAGCCCTCGTGCATCGGGCGCTTCATGGCCCAGTGGGTATTTCAGCTCGTTGGCAGTGGGTTCGCTGGGGTCCGTGACCCATCCAGAGTGATACTCGATCAATGCCAGCAAGAGACGCGGGTTGACTGAATGGTCTCTGGCGGCAAGAGCCACAACCTCGGCACCCGGTACGGAGCGCTTGGTCACGATCTCCTCGTATTTGCTCAAGTAGCCGCCTTGAGCTTCCACGAAGGCCTGGATATCGAAGCCTACAGCATGTGGTGAGTACACCAGCTCGCTGTCCGGGATCAGCTCGTCTGCAGGTCCAGTCGAGCCGAGTCGGCGCGGCACGAATAGGATCTGCCCAGGAGTGAGCAGCTCGTTTTGGGGAGGAAGCTGGGCGTCTGAAACGATATCTGAAGGAAGCACCCCGAACCTAAGGGCGACGCTCCGCAACACATCCCCGGCACGCGCGCGGTACAGGATCGTTCCGGTTGATTGTTCTGGGGCCAAGGTCGGAGTGGGAGGATAAGTCGGCGACACAAGTGGCTCTGGCTCAGGAGCTTCGGTCGATATTGCTGTCGGTTCAACCATCGCGGCGACCGGACCGGCGGTGTGCGTAGGCCCGGGCGCGACAACTGCAGGGTCGGGAGCCGCGGCCGGGTCAACGACATCAGATTCGGGCGCGATCCCCTCAGGCTCAGGAGCCGCGGCTTCCGCGGCCATGCCAATGACCTCAGGGGCAGGCACATCGGACCGCGTGCATGCTAAAGCAGCCAATGCCAAGGATGCGATGAAAGCCAAGACCGTGAAGGGAACTCGATACGGTAGGGTCATCTTGCAATCTGATTGAAAGGCAAGCGACAGGAACACGCCTCCAGCCTGATGTCGCCGCGCGTCAGTGCTCCGTTGTACTGTGCTCCATCGCCGGTGGAAGTCCAGCCATCCAGGTCATACGGTAAGGGGCCGTCGGCCGGGATCCACTCACCGTTGAATTTCCGAGAAAGGTGGAGATGAGTCCCACTCGAGACGCCGCCCTCACAGGACGGGTGTCCGATACGGTCCCCTCGCTTCAAGGCTGTGCCCGCCGCCACTCGATCGCGGGAGTCAACGTGGAGGTATTGGATGGCCCATCCGGTTCCCTCGAATCCGTCCTCATCCAGATCCTGAATCACTTCTCCATCTGCAGAGCGCGTAATCGGACCATCCGCGATGGCCACTACCCACTCATTTGAGAGTACGCAGCCCAATGCATTTCCTGGTGGAGCGAAATCCAGCGCAGCCCAGGCCGCCCAATTTCCCCACCCACTGTGTGGGCCGCCGGTAAAGGACCAAACCTTGCCCTCTTCAAATGGAAGCTGTAATTCCGGCTGCTCGAGGCTGTTGGGGATAACGGTAGTTTGAGGCTCCGCGAATGGATTGCCAAAGAGGATTTCGTAGACTTTGTAGAAACCATCTTCTCCGACAACCGTGCGCCATGAATTTGGAACGTAGAGCTGTCCAAACAGCCACTGAACGGCCGCGGTGCCGGCATTAATCCCCGGACCGGGAGGGGCAACCGAGCCATCGGAGAGGACGTAAGGTCCCACCCACCCAGCTCGCCATTGATAGTAGCCTCGATTGAGTTGATCAGCCGCCCAGGAGAGCTGGCTGTGAAGCCCCTCAAAACCAACTCTTTCGTAGCCAAGCTCATAGGTAACGCGGTCTGGCGCGCGCTCCGGCATGGTCAACCACCCGCCTTGATATTCAAGAATGGCCAGCAGGAGCCGCGGGTTCACCGAATATTTCGTGGCCACTTCCTCCACGATCTGAGCGCCTGAGAGTTCCTCCCCATTCACGAACTCGGAGTAGTGATTCAGAGCGCCATTCCAAACTCGGATGAGTTCTGTGGCAGAAAAGCCCAGAGCGCCTTCTCCGTAGACAAGATCCGCATTGGGGATGATCTTGAAGCTCGGCGATGGTGCCTGAGGCAGCGGAGTAGGCATATGAAGGACTTGACCCACTCCAAGGAAATCTGCATTTGGCAACCCGTTTTCGACCAAGATCTGGTTTGCCCCAATGCCCATCCGCGCAGCAATTCCGTTTAATGAATCGCCGTACTGCACCGTGTACCACTCAGGGATGTCCTGGGTGGGAGGCGGTTCACGCACTGGGTCCGGTGTGGGAGTGTGGATCGGGGGCGGCTCTTCAATTTGGTCGATAGCTTCATCCGAATCAGCAGGCGACTTGATGCCAGAAGATCCGGGGCTGCCAGGTAGCTCGAGCCCCAGGAATTCTAGCGGTTGGTCTCCGCGCGAACATGCCAGAATGGCAGTCATCAGCACAAGGAGCAGTAGCCGCGGTCTTATTGCAGCACGGTTATTCATACTGAATGCGCAAAGGAGTGGACTTCACACCCTGACGGCGCGCAAGATTTATGCCAGCGGGGTCCCTCCGGCTGTGCTTGATACAGGGCTCTTGCCCCCTGATTTAGGGCTTTCGCCCTGAAAATAGGCGGCATGTTGATTCGAGCCCTCGGCAGTGTCAGGACAGACTCTGGCACGGATTGGATGAAATGCAAGTGGGTTTCGGGAGTAGGGGATCTGTTCCGAGCTAAAAGCCTACAATGACAAGTATGGGTGGATTTACAGCCATTTCTACAAAACGAGGGCTGGCTCGCGCACCTTACGCAGGGTTCACGTGATTAAGATGGGGCCAATCTATGGATTTACAGCCATTTCTACAAAACGAAGGCCGGCTCGCGCACCTTACGCAGGGTCCACACGATCAAGTTGGGGCCAATCTACGGATTTACAGCCATTTCTCCAGGACGAAGGTCGGCTCGCGCACCTCACGCAGGGTCCCCTCATGATCGATGAAGGACCAATCTCCGGGATCTTCTGTGAAGACAGCATACCCCGCGCGTTCGTATAGCAGTCGGGCTGCGACGTTTCGCTTCGCTACG
>JAZGCZ010000103.1:0-5653 GCA_036477195.1 Anaerolineales bacterium
GGAAGCCGACCCGAAACCGGTTGTCGATAGCATCAAGTGAGGCCGCTAGGGGCTTGATCTCGGGCTGATTTCCAGCGGCATCCAGCAGATCGACAGCTATAGCCCGGTTTCGAACTTCCTGAGGATAAGAGCTCCCAAGCCCGGGTCGGCCCTCCAGGTCGCTAAGGTAGTTCCTCCACAAATTCAACCGTAATCGGAGCTCGGCGGTTGCCTTTCGTTCCCACGCCACGCGCCATTTGTTACGCACGGCAGCCAGCTCGGTCTCAACCGTCTGCAGGCGAGCCCGATCTTCGGCTTGCAGGGTGGATCCAAGCCACCTGAGGTTCAGCGAAATCAATCCAACTGAGAGGCTTGGGCTCCCGCTCAGGGCCCGAATGATATCTTTGGACAGCAGGTAGCTCTCGATCTCCTCAACAGCCTCCTCGAGGGACCTCAGGCTGGCTTCAACATCCCACATTTGGAACCCTCAGCCAGTATGTTTCTTGATTGTGTCTAGGAGGGAGCCGCGCGTAACGGGCTTCGCCAAGAAGTCATCCGCGCCGAGGTCCATCCCTTCCTGTCGATCCTCGGGCATGGCCTTGGCAGTCAGGAATATGACGGGGGGATGGTTGTCCATTTCTTCTTTGAGCGTGCGCAGCACATCAAATCCCGACATGTCCGGCATCATGATGTCCAACAGAATGATGTCGAAAGTGTCGCTGCGGAGCATTTCTAGCGATTCGGCACCGCTATTGGCGAGGTGGATATCATAGCCTGCGGTGCGCAGCGTGAGATCGATGAGGTCCAGGGTGTCGCGCTCGTCATCGACAACCAAGACACGTAGAGGCTCAGTCATAGGGAAAGTCTGGGCCCAGGATCATTCATTTAGAAACATTCCCGGGCAATCTGCCTAGTTTGCTACCTGCTTTCTCGGTGGGGCGAGATTTTACACTCGCGATGGCCTCACCGCAAAGCCACCGACCGCCTAGCTACAAGAAAAAAGCGCCCTGGAAGGCGGCTTAGAGATTGTGGCCGATGTTTCGACTAGACCAACGCGTGAGCGAGGTTTTCGACTCAGGGCATCTCAGAGACTGTAGCCGAAGCCTCGACTAGACCAATGTGTGAACCGGATTCTCAACATACTGGCGGAACACTTGCAACCAACGCGCGACTTCCGCGCCATCCGTCACACGGTGGTCCGCTGACAGGGTAACCTGCAAGCGCTTCCCAGGAACGACCTGTCCATTGACGACGACAGCCTCGTCCCGAATGCTCCCAATTGCCATGATCGCGGCTTCCGGTGGATTGATGATAGCGATGAAATGATCCACTTGGAACATGCCAAGGTTTGAAACGGTGAAGGTTGATCCCTCGATATCGCCTGGGCGAACCCTTCCGGCTCGCGCACGAGCTACTACCTCACGAAGCTCAGCGGAGAGCTGACGAATGGGCTTGCTATCTACGTCTTTTGTTACTACCGTCATCAATCCTTCATCAAGAGCGACCGCTACGCCAATGTTGATATGTCCATGCCGAACGATCTCGCCATCCTCCAGGGAGGCGTTGATGTTCGGGAATTCTCTGAGCGCCATCGCAGCGGCCTTGACCATAAAATCATTCACCGAGAATTTTTCATCATCCGGCATTCGAGAGTTCAATTGCCTACGCAGTTCCATCATCGGAGCCGCGTCCAGGTCAGAGGTCACGTAAAAGTGAGGCAGCTGCTGCTTTGAGGCCGACATGCGCCGCCCTATTACATCCCGTAGTCTGGAAACCGGAACGCGGACCGTCTCGGCGGCTGGCTGGAATGGTATCGCCGCTAGAGCCCCAGCAGGAACTGCGGCCTCAACGTCCCGCTTCACGATTCGGCCCTGCGGGCCACTTCCAGATAAGGCGCGAAGTTCTACGCCTCGCTCCGCAGCAAGTCGACGCGCCACAGGTGAAGCACGCACGCCAGCAGGTAGATCTCCATTCGATGAAGTCTCGGCGATCGCAACCGGGCTGGCCGATGCAGCCTCAGGTACAGCAGCGCTTTCCACAGCAGCGCTTTCCGCGACGGCTGCGCCCATCTTCGCTGTGTCAACATCAAGCGATTCGACGTCAAATTCCTCGCCCTCATTACCAATTACTGTGATCGGAGCGCCAATGGGGACACTTGAATTTTCGGACACCAGGTGTTTTAGTATGACGCCGCTAGCCTCGGATTCGACTTCAACCGTAGCTTTATCGGTCTCAATCTCGGCCAAAACCTCGCCTTGCTCTACGGTCTCGCCTTCGGCCTTGACCCACCGGACCAGCAGACCTTCTGCCATGTCGAAACCCAGTTTGGGCATATTGATAACGGTGGCCATTAGAGCACCTCTTTAACGGCCTTCACGATATCCTCTACTTGAGGCAGTGCCAGCTGTTCCAGTTCACGGTTGTAGGGAAGCGGTACCTCGACCTGCGCCACCCGTTTTGCCGGGGTATCGAAATAGTCGAATGCTTCCTCGTATAGTCGGCTAGCGACTTCGGCCCCTACCCCATAGGAGCGCCATCCTTCTTCGACGATCACCACGCGATTCGTGCGCTTCAGCGACTCGATCGCGGGTTCCAAATCCAACGGTCGCAGGGAGCGAAGGTCAATGATCTGCGCCTCTATCCCTTCGGCAGCCAGCAGGTCCGCGGCTAGAAGTGAAAGCTGGAGGCCCTTTGAATAGGTAACGATCGTGACGTCTGTACCCTCGCGCTGCACCTTAGAGATTCCAATTGGCTCCACGTAGTCGCCTTCTGGCACCTCACCCTTGGTTTGGTACATGGTTGCATGCTCAATAAACATCACGGGGTCTTCTGTTCGAATAGCGGCTTTGAGCAATCCCTTGGCGTCGTAGGGCGTGGCGGGCGCAATAACCTTCAACCCTGGAAAGTGTGCAAAGACCGCATCCGGGGTTTGGGAGTGAGTCGCGCCGAGCTGTCGTCCTCCACCCCCAACCGCGCGGATGACGATTGGGACCGCAAATTGCCCGCCGAACATCGCCCGTATCTTGGCCGAGCCGTTCACAATCTGGTCCATGGCCAAGAATGCGAAGTTAATCGTCATCAATTCCGCCACCGGCCGGAGCCCAGCCATTGCGGCTCCATTGGCGGCGCCAACAATTACGCCCTCCGCGATTGGAGTGTCGCGAACGCGCTCTCCCCCGAAGTGATCGTAAAAGCCGCGGGTGACGGCATAAGTGCCGCCCCAAAGTCCAACTTCCTCACCCATGATAAAGACGCGCTCATCGCGCTCCATCTCTTCCCACAGGGCTTGCGAGATCGCCTCTCGCATTGTGATTTCAGCCATTTACTCTTCCGCGTATATATCCTCGAAGAGTGCTTCGGGCGGCGGATTGGGGCTCGACTCCGCAAACTCGACTGCCTCTTCGATTTCCTGATCTACCAGCTCTTCTTCCTTCGTAAGTTCGTCGGAGGAGAAGACGCCGGAATCCACTAGATGAGCGCGGAAAAATCCGATCGGATCGTCTTTGCGCCATTGATCGACTTCGTCGCTCTCGCGATATCGTTCTGGATCGCCTATCGAGTGTCCTTGATAACGGTAAGTCAGCACCTCCAGAAAGTAAGGGGTGCCGTTCTCTCGAACATAGCCCAATGTTTCCTCGGCCGCGTTGCGAACCTCAAGGACGTCCATTCCATTGACTCTGGAATTTGGCATTTGATAGCCCTCGGCCTTTTGCCGGATCTCCTCAACTGCCGAGGCGCGTTCGACGGAAGTTCCCATTCCGTATTGGTTGTTTTCACAAACCCAGAGCACCGGCAGGTCCCACACCATAGAGAGATTTAGCGCCTCGTGGAAATATCCTATGTTTGTGGCGCCATCACCAAACATGCAGATGGTGACACCCGAATCCCCCCGGTATTTATCCGCCAAGGCCATACCGGCCGCGAGCGGTAAATGCGCGCCAACGATGGCGTAGCCACCCCAGAAATTGAGGTCTACATCGGCAAGGTGCATGGAGCCGCCCTTACCCTTGGCGGTTCCGGTCGCCTTGCCCAGTAGCTCAGCCACAACGTACTTGACCTCGATCCCACTCGCAATCGCCACGCCGTGATCCCTATAGGCCGTAATAATACGATCTTCTGGACGACGGATCGAGAGTAGGCCGCTGGCTACCGCCTCCTGGCCAATGTAAAGGTGGAGAAATCCACCAATCTTCCCCTGCTGATAAAGGCGAGAGGATTCTTCCTCAAGGCGCCTAATCAGAACCATTTCATGGTAAAGACGCAACATTTCCTTCTCGTCTAACGCCTTCAGCGCTACATCTGCTTCAGCCATCATGAAACTCCACATTATGGTGAACACCCGCAATCTCACCAGGTTGCGGGCGATAATGATGTGCCCCGGAGGTCCGGGGCCGGCGAGATTATATCATTGGGCCTACGGGTGCGCCTTCAGACCAATGGCACGCAGGTCATACTCTGTAAGAGTGGCGTCCATACCCACTGGAATGGGGAGATCCAGCACGAACTCCACCGAGCTGCCGGGCTCGAGCGCCTTCGGCACAGACCAGCCCGCGGTCACCAGCTCGCCGGTCGACGAGCGAACCTCCGCATATATAGTCGCCGCGTAGACGTCGAAGTCCATCGGATTGCGGATCGTTCCACGTATGAAGATTGCGGACCCCACGGACAGAAACGCAGAGACATCGACAGGCAGATCGATGAGCGTCTGCGTCCTGTCGGCAGCGGACTCTTCCACCCGCGCTTCCACTCGTATCGCATTCGGATCGCTTGGATCAAATCGCAGGCTGACGCCAGGAAAGCCAAACGCTACAAAGGGAAGCTGTTCTCCAGTCTCTAGCGGACGTGGAGTTTCCAGTTCCAATAGCCCGATGAGGCGATTTCCTTTAAAGAGGCTGATCAACACGGACCCTGATGCCGCATCGCCAGAATTGACTAGAGTGCCAACAACGAAGGGCGCACCCTGTGCGGTGAGATGAAGCTTTGGAGCTTCGCGAATCTCCAGAGAGCGAGGGCTCGGCGGCTCTGCAATGAGACCGTCATGAAACGGAATCCATTGGACGGCTCCCGGATTCTCCGGCGCCAATGCCAGGAAGGGTGCCGTTTCCCCTGGCGCGAGCTGATTGGGCCCAAACTGCATCACGGCTAGTGATATCTCGCGATCGTTCGGAGACCGCCCCAGGAACCCAAGCGAATCAAGCGCGATATGCCTATTCCCCGGATTGGTAATGAATCCCATAATGGCTAGCTCACCGCTTCCTGTTACAAAGAACTCCTCCAACTCAGAGACGAGCTCGGGCCGATGGTTGGCTGGCCGACCATCGGCTTGCTGATCATCGGCTTGTCGACCTTCGGCTAGGCTATCATCAGATTGCGGACCATCGGCTCGCTGATCATCGGCTTGTCGACCTTCGGCTCGGCGATCATCAGCTTGCGGACCATCGGCTCGCTGATCGTCGGCTTGCTGGTCATCGGCCTGGCTATCATCCAGGGTCAAACCATTAGCGGGTTCCTGGCGTAACGTTTCGACTCGTGACCCTGCGGGAGCAGCCGCACCTTCAAAGCTCACCGAAAATGGACTGGCTTCGCCAGGGAGCAAATTCGACATCAGAGCACTTCCGGATTCCTCAGCGATGACCTCGCCGGTCGCGTCGAGCAGGCTCACGCTAAGTTGAAC
>JAZGCZ010000104.1:0-3443 GCA_036477195.1 Anaerolineales bacterium
AGGCCACTTGCGGAGCCCACTGACCGGCTGCGTTCACTACATTTTCAGTCCGGATGGAACCTTGATCAGTAATCACTCGACTTACTTCGCGGTTGGCGGTGAGCTCGATGCCAGTCACCAGCACTCCGGTGTGAATCCCCACCCCCATCTCACGCGCCAGCTTCGCCAAAGTGGTCGTGATTCCATTGGGATCGATGTAGCCATCGTTCTCGATGTACATGGCCCCATAGAGCCCCTCATCGCTCATCTCCGGGAAGATCCTAAGCGCCTCAGCCGGAGATAGGATTCCAAGCTCTTGTCCACTAGACTCAGGCGTGCGAATCCCGATCTCCACCGCAATCGCGTTCGCCTGGCTCACGCCCCTCTGTAGCTGCTTGAGGCGCTCGGTACTTGAGATCAGACGCAGGCTGCCCACCTCCATCCAGCCAACCGCATCGCCGTGCTCGGCCTGCAGCCGCCGATAGAGGTCGGCGCTGTACAGACGCATCTTCATCAAGGTGGGGGAGGTATGGAACTGGGTGACCAGTCCGGCCGCATGGAAGGTGGATCCGCTGGTGAGCTCACCTTTGTCGACCAAGATGACGTCGGTCCACCCCATCTCGGCCAGATGGTAGGCGATGCTGCAGCCCGCAATTCCCCCGCCGATGATCACGACCCTAGCTTGATCCTTCACGATAACCTCGGATCCTCAGATGCGGACCTAGGGCGTGGTTCCGGTCGTGGGCTTACGACAAGCATACGGTGTTCCTACAGCTCCAAAGGCGCCATCTCTGTAACGAAGCGGAAGCGATCCCCTCGATAGAGGTCTTTGCCGTGCTCAACGGGCCGCTCACGCTCGTCGAAGGAGATCCGCCGCTCCAACATGAGTGGAGACCCTTCCTCGATTTCAAGCAGCTCCGCCTCAAGCTCTGTGGCCAGTACCGGCTCAAGGCTTTGTTTGGCTCGCGTCACCGCAACCTGGTATTCGGACTCCATAATCTCGTAAAGCGATCTGCCCTCTAGATCGTGGTCTTCCAGACTGGGGAAGAGCTCGACCGGGATGGTGAACTCCTCCAACAAGACGGGTTGGCGATTGAGCAGCCGGAGCCGTTGAATGCTGTAGACCGTGGCTGATGCTCCAAGCCCTAGCTGGCGACCAATGGAGGCTTCCACCGGCCGGCGCTCAAGATGGATCACCTTGGCCCCGGGTGTGTAGCCTCGACTTCGCATTCCCTTGGTGAAGGAGAATAAGTATCCCGCCTGGCGCTCAACCTTAGGGGCGGCCACATAGGTTCCATCCCCCTGCCTGCGAATGAGTAAGCCCTGCTGCTCCAGTACTCGTAGGGCGTTCCGCAATGTCATACGGTTGACAGAAAGTGCCCGGCTGAGCTCGCGCTCGGGGGGTAACCGGTCCCCCGGCGCAAGGTCCCCGGCCTCAATTCGATCTAGCAGCCCTTCGGCGATCTGGATGTACAGCGGGACCCCTGTCTTAAGGCGATCTTGCGGCGGGTCGAGGGAGATCATAAGGCGCTCACCGCGGCTGTGAGACGGAAGGGGGTTGGGCCCAATTGGTATACACCATTAAGTGAAAAGTATAACATTGCTGGGGGATTGTCAATCGTGCGATCCAAGCGCCACCTGGAGCAACAATGCGAGCGGCGCTAGCCGCGACGCACTCCCTCAATCACAAGCTGGGCCGCTTGATAATCGCGTGCGCCACCCTTCAAGATGGGTGGAACGAGGTAGATGCGCTTGATTCCGAGGTCTGAGAAATCCTGGAGAAGCTGTAGGGCAATATCTGTCCCCTCCCGCCCGGCCTCCAGATCCTTTCGGACCCGCTCTGGCACTGTGCTGAAGATGACGCCGCCCTTCACCAACACCTGCACACCGAAGAACACCGGCTGAGAAAGATCCTCACCCGAAGCAGCGCGATAGGCGTCTATGAAGCTGGCGACCTCGTCCTTGCCGAAGATCGGCTGCGTAAGGAAAAAATGCGCCCCTGCGGCGGCCTTGCGGTGGGTGAGCTCGGCCTCGCTTTCGAGCGGGCGGCTCAGGTCAATCGTCGCACCGATGCAAAGATCGGAGGGCGAACTCAGCTTCCGACCTCTGAAATCCAGCCCTTCATTCATCCTCCCCAAGGCTTGAATCAGTCCAGTCGGCGTGAAATCGCCTACCAGCTTCACCCGGGAGACGTCCTTATCGCCGAAATCATCCCCCTTGAGGACCACCACGTTCTTCAGTCCCAGCATCTCCGCCCCTAGCAAATGATTTTGGACCGCCAGCTTGTTCATATCCCGAGTGGCTAGATTGAATATCACCTCTTTTCCGAAACGCCGGCTTATGGCGGAGGCCATCATCGCCGAATCCACTCGGACCGACCTGCCGGGGCTGTAGGCCACACAAATGAAGTCGGCTCCTAAGGACTTGGCCACCTCGAGCGTGGCGGGGTCAGCCGATCTTGGTGGGGAAAAATCGCAGATAATGAGTGTCTGCTCTCCCTGGCTAGCGCATTTCTCCGTGACTTTCATGGAGGGTCCCCGTCAACTTCCGCGAAATTCACGAGTGAAGTTCCCGCCGGTTGCAGACGTTTGGCCCTGCAGAAGCTCCTACCAAGGGCCGATTTCATCGTCCCCAAGACGGTGCGGCTGAGCTTCTGTCTGCGAGTTCATGAACAGAACCGCGCAACTCGAAGGGCTGAGCACTCGCGGCTCCTAGAACAATCCAACGACCCGCCCGGTCTCGAGCTCGAGGTCGACATCGTAAAAGGCAGGCCTCGTCGGCAGCCCTGGCAGCGTGCGCATCTTTCCCACCAGCGGGAACAGGAATCCTGCCCCCACCGAGGCGCGAATGTCGCGGACCGGAACCGTAAATCCCTTCGGAACCCCCTTCAGTGCGGGGTCATGACTGAGGCTCAAGTGGGTCTTGGCCATGCAAATAGGCAATTTGTCGAAACCGAGCCGAGTGTAAAGCTCGATTCGAGCCTCGGCCTCCGGCAGGAACTCCACGCCGTCGGCCCCGTAGATCTCGCGGCAAATGGTGTCGATCTTTTCCTTGATCGTGGCCTCCAGTGGGTAGAGGAATCGGAAGTTGGTCGGCTTCTCGGCCGCCTCGATAACCGCCTTGCCTAAATCCACGGCGCCTTCTCCCCCCTCGGCCCAGTGCCTGGCCACGACCGATGCTACGGCGCCTGACTCGAGCGAGGCTTCGCGTACAAGCTCGAGTTCAGCCCCGGTATCGTTTAGAAAGGAGTTGACCGCCACAACAACCGGGACCCCAAAGCGCTGGGCGTTCTCGATGTGTGCCCTCAGATTCGTCAGGCCCGCGCCCAACAGGTCCAGATTTTCCTCTGTGTAGGTCGGATCCATCGGCTTGCCAGCTACCACTTTCGGGCCGCCACCGTGCATCTTCAGCGCGCGCACCGTCGCGACCAGCACCACGACATTGGGCGTCAACCCCGAGTAGCG
>JAZGCZ010000105.1:0-6601 GCA_036477195.1 Anaerolineales bacterium
ATCAATAACGCGCGACTGTTGGATGCCCTCAAACGGGCCTACGAAGAGCTCGGCCGGCTCGACCGCATGAAAACCGATTTCATTTCCATCGCTTCCCATGAGCTTCGCACGCCGCTGGGAATAATCCTTGGGTATGCGGCGTTGCTGCAAGAAGAAGCCGGCGGGGAAACCTCGGAGCACGCGGAGACGGTCCTAAACCAAGCGCTAAGGATGCGGAGCTTGATCGAGGACATGACCAATATCAACACCATGAAGGTCGGATCCAAGGAATTGGATCTTCATGAGCTGCCGCTGCAGGATGCTGCGCGGGTGGCTCAGGAAGAGATATCAGATCTCATATTGGCCAAAAGCCAGGTGCTGACGAGCAACATGCCGCCGGATCCATTGGTAGCGAACATCGATGCGCCAAAGGTAGCGATGGCGCTGATCAACTTGCTTAACAACGCCATGCGGTTCACGCCGGCAAAGGGGCGGATTCAGCTTAATCTTGAAAAGCACGGTTCCGAAGGCTGGCTCAGTGTAGTTGATACGGGCATGGGGATCCCGAAGGATCAAGTCAAGAAGATTTTCGTCCAGTTCTATCAGGTAGAAAATCACATGACACGCCATCACCAGGGGATGGGCCTGGGCCTTTCCATCGTGCAGGCCATCGCTGAAGCACACGATGGGCGCGTCTGGGCCGAGAGCCCGGGCACTGACAAGGGAGCGACCTTTACGATCGCGCTACCCCTGAGCTGAATTACTCGTCAACGTGCACATGGAGCGTGTCGTCTGCTGAGCTGACTTATTCCTCAACGTGCACATGGAGCGTGTCGCCAGCACGGACACGTTCTTCTACTTTAATGGCGACCTCGTCGCCGGCCGAAACCTGCTCAACGACCGCGTGTTCGACCTGCATCGAATTGACCTCTTGATGAAAATCGGTATGAGCGCCCTCGAAATGCACCATATCTCCGAGCTTGAGATCAGATTCGAGTTCCACGACGGCAACGCTGACCTTTCCGAACCAGTGCACCACCTTGCCGATCTGCTTTCCTTCCGCCATCTCTCCTCCTAAATATCTCTTCCTGCGATGCCAAAGCTCACTCCATTCAAGCTAAGTCATTCGCACACCTTTGCGCGGCGGCGAGAGCTCCCACCGAATCGATTCTACACCCCGAGCGATGAGCTTTTCCAATGTCAAGCCACGTCACGGCGATCGCGGCGACGGGTACCCCGAGCGATGAGCTTCTCCAATGTCCAGGCGCGTCACGGCGAACGCGGCCGACAAGGTCCCCCGAGCTACGATGGACCACGCGCTTCTCCAAGATCCAGCCGCGTCACCGCAAACGCGGCGGCAACGAAGGCGAGCAGGGTCAGTGAGTAAAGCGTCAAGTAGCCCGCTTCCAGAGTCCCCGTGAGGCGATTGATGGGATCGATAAGCGCACCTCCGGCCAATCGTGCAATGAAGCTACCCCCCGCGGTGGCGATGTTCGCGATTCCAAGATAGCGGGCAGCCATGCCTCGAGGGACCAGATCCGTGGCAAGAGCCCAACTGGCGCTCAGGAATACTCCAGTCGCCAGCCCGAGCGCGGCCCCGCCTAGAATCAATACAGGCCGCGTACGAGCAAATAGGAGCAGCAGATTCCCGACCACTGCCAACGAGCAGGCAGCCAGAATTATCGGTCGGCGGCCAAACCGGTCGGACAGCCGTCCAGCGGGAATCGTAATGATTAGGAGCGAGACCCCCAAGACTACGGATAGGTCCCCAAATAAGCGGGAAGCCTCAGAAAAGGTCATCCCAGCGACATCCTCCAAATAGAAGATCACAAAGCTGTTGAGCGCAATGATCGCAGCCCAAAACATGGCCCGGTTCACAAACCACCACCCAAAACCTCTTGGCCAATTGCTCCGCTTGAGAAAGGCCAAAAGGCTGGGGCGATTCGCTTGCCCGCTGCCGGGTGCAATCTCGCTTGAGACTTCGGTCGGGCCCTCGCCTGGTAACTCGTGGCGCGTGTTTCCTTCGGCGCTTTCGGCCAGGCCCTCGCCTGCAGGCTCATCGTGGGCGTCTCCACCTACTCCTTCGGGGGAGCGCTTTCCCCTCCAATACCGGGCGGCCACCGAAGTGAGAACCATGGTCACAATGAGAACGACGGAGGCCGCTAACACCGCGGACTGCGGGGTACCTTGGGCCACCATATATCCCGCGATTCGCCGCCCGAGGATGAAGCCGAGGATTTCGAAAAGGCTCTTTAGCCCGGAGGCAGCCCCTCGAAGCGATGCTGGCAACTGGTCTGGGAGCAGTGCCTGCCAGGGAGCTTGCGCGGTATTCGCTCCGAATTGATATGCCAGGACGCCTAAAAGCAGGACTCCAATGGTAGGGGCCAGAGCCACAACAAACAGGAAGGCAACCGCCAGGAGAGTGCCGACGATCAGGTAGGGCACACGCCTGCCTAGCGGCGTGCGCGTCCGGTCAGAGAGGGCTCCGATGATGGGTTGGGTTAGGGTGGCAACCAGCAACCCGGCCGCGGCAATCAAGCCGAGGGCGGTATTTCGATTCTCGGGTGCGAGCTCGGCCACCTTGAGACTGAGCAGCGCCGGATCTAGGGTGTTGGTTCCCATCCCCAGACCCAGCGCAAGCAGAGTCAGGCCAGCCAGCCGAAGCCAGACTGAGAGTCTTTTATTCAAGGAGATTCAATGTGTGAAGGACGGATCTAGCCTTGTGAGCCCATCGGATCCACCAAGTCCGGAATCTAGAGAGTGAAACTGTCTCCTGGCTGCAGAACGTGGGGCTCGGTTTGCGTCTCAGACTTGACCCTCGTGGCCCAAGCATCAGCGTCCTGCTCAATGAGTTCCCAGGTGCTGAAGTGGACCGGGATCACGTGTTTTGCTTTCAGCAGCTTCACCGCACGGAGCGCATCGTCAGGTCCCATTGTGTAGTTGTCCCCGATGGGGATTACCGCAAGATCCAGCCCCTCTTCACCAATCAAAGCCATATCGCCGAATAAACCGGTGTCACCTGCAAGATAGGCTTTCTGGCCACCCGGAGTCGTGATTAGGAAGCCGCACGGATTTCCGCCATCAGAACCGTCCGGCAAGGCCGAACCATGTAGCGCAAGCGTGAGCTTCACATAACCGAAGGGAAACTCGTGCCCGCCGCCGAGGTGCTGGCCGTGTGCTTCAACCCCTTGATTTTGCAGCCAGGATGCGATTTCAGCGTTGCTGATAAGCGTTGCTCCGGTTCGCTTGGCGAGCGGCACCGCATCTGCCACGTGATCGCCATGGCCATGGGTGATCAGAATATAGTCGGCCTCCACATCCTCGGCTTTGATGGTGACGGCCGGGTTATCCGTGAAATACGGATCCATGATCACCTTGATGCCATCTACTTCAAGCCCGGAAGTACCGTGGCCGAACCAGGTGTAGGTCAGGGACATATCCATCTCCTTCCGAATTATCAGCTTCTCGAGTATAGACCAACTGCCGGGAAGACTGAGCATCAGCAACAGTCTGCCCACAGCCGCTTATCGTTGCGAACGCCTAGGTCTCAGCTTGCTCCCAATGTACTAATAGGCCGGCATAGGCCAAGGCGACCGGTCCGGTCGCGCCTCTCGACTCCTTCAAGTACCGCTCAGTTGGTCGGCTTGGGATCGAGCTGCTGGTAATACGCACAGAGGTCGGTCAGGTTGCACTGTACGCATAGCGGCCGTGGGGCCTTACAAATCTGGCGGCCGTGCTGAATGAGGTTCAAATGGACCGCATAGTAAGTTTCTGGGGGAAAGAGTTCGGCCAGGATCTCATGTGTCTTCTCTCGGCCGGCCTTTTCCGGGCGCAGGCCGATGCGGCCGCTGACCCGGTGGATGTGAGTGTCCACTGGGAAGGCCGGCATGTCCAGTGAAAATTGCATCACGATGGCGGCCGTCTTCGGTCCGACCCCTTTCATCTTGACTAGCCAGTCGTGGACCTCGTCCGGAGGCATTTCCTGCAAGAAATCGAGTTCGATTTGGCCCCTTTTCTCGGTGATTGTCCTGAGCGCGGCTTGTATGCGTGGGCCCTTTTGATTGGAAATGCCGGCGATGCGGATGGCGTCAATCACCTCTTCGGTCGGAGCGTCGCGCACCTCTTCCCAGGTTGGAAACCGTTCACGAAGGCTGTCGAATGCGCGATCGCGATTGATGTCGTTGGTGTTCTGGGAGAGGATGGTGGAAACCAGCTCATCCACCGGTGGCAGTGGGTGGCGCCAGGTCGGCTCGCCATAGGCCTTTAAAAGGCGGCGATGAACCTGGATGGCCAGCTTCCTCTTTGAGGTATCGACGGTTTTCTTTGCCACTAAGGGAGCCGACGCCAAGGTAGAGGGCTGCGCCAGGTGGGCTCGCCGTAGGCTTCTAACATGCGGCCACCTTGAGATCCGGCTTCCAATCAGCGGACTCGACCGATTTCCTTGTGGAGTTTGGAGCGGACGCGGGAGCCATCGGTTGCCAGATTGTATCCCGCGCGCACAGGCCTCTTTTTGCCTGACTTACATGTGCTCGATGATCGCGTCGCCGAACTCTGAGGTCTTGACCTTAGTAGCGCCCTCCATGAGGCGATGCAGATCGTAAGTGACTGTCTTGGCGTTAATGGCACCTGAGATGCCGTTGATGATCCGCTCGGCGGCCTCGATCCAACCCATGTAGCGTAGCATCATTTCGCCGCTCAGAATTACGGAACTAGGGTTAACGACGTCCTTGTCGGCGTACTTAGGTGCGGTTCCATGTGTGGCCTCAAAGATGGCGTGGCCGGTCAGGTAGTTGATGTTGCCGCCAGGTGCAATGCCAATGCCACCCACCTGGGCAGCCAGCGCATCTGATAGGTAGTCACCATTCAGATTCATCGTGGCGATCACGTCGAACTCACGCGCGCGGGTGATCGTCTGCTGGAAAGCGATGTCGGCGATGACATCCTTGACCAGCAGTGCGCCGCCTTCTAGTGCGGCAGTCTGCTCTGCGTTCGCTGCCTCTTCGCCGGAGTCAGCCTTGGTTCGCTCCCACTGGGCCCAGGTATAGACCTTGTCGCCAAATTCGTGCTCGGCGAACTCGTAGCCCCAATTTCGGAAGGCGCCCTCCGTAAACTTCATGATATTGCCCTTGTGCACCAAAGTCACTGACCGGCGTCCGTTCTCCAGCGACCACTCAATGGCGGCTTTCACGAGCCGCTCGGTTCCCTCTCGAGACACAGGCTTGAGGCTGATCCCCGAGCTCTCCGGGAAGCGGATCTTAGCGTAGGCCTCCGGTTCGTTCTTTTCTAGCCAGGCCAGGAATCTCTTGCTATCTTCCGTTCCGGCCTCAAATTCCACTCCGGCGTAAATGTCTTCCGTGTTTTCTCGAAAGATCACTATGTCAACATCCTCGGGTCTCTTTACCGGCGACGGCACTCCCTCGAAGTATCGAACCGGTCGCAAGCAGACGTACAGATCGAGCATCTTCCGCAGGGCAACGTTAAGTGAGCGGATCCCGCCACCGATCGGAGTGGTGAGTGGACCTTTGATGCCAATGATGAACTCCCGAAAGGCCTCGACCGTTTCCTCCGGCAACCACTCGTTGGACCGATCAAAGGCTTTTTGCCCGGCATAAACTTCCATCCAGGCGATTCCTCGCTCGCTGCCGTATGCTGTCTCCACGGCCGCGTCAAAAACCCGCACCGAGGCGCGCCAGATATCGGGTCCGGTTCCGTCGCCTTCGATAAAGGGAATAATCGGACGCGACGGCACGATGAGTTGACCGTTCTCCATCGCGATGCGCTCCCCGTCGGGGGGGACTACTGAGTGCTCATAGGACATGCAGTGCTCCTGGGGGAGGCCCCTCGGTTTGGGGGCGCCCGACTAGCGCGTTTCTTAGGATTTATCGGGAAAGGATTATAGCATTCGGCCTATACATACCCCTCGGGATGCGCTCGGTGCCATTCCCACGCGCTGGAGATGATGTCTTCGAGGTCCGCATGCTGAGGCGACCAGCCGAGCTCGGCTCGGATTTTATCTGAGCTGGCAACCAGGCGCGAGGGATCGCCGGGGCGGCGGTCGGTTTCGATCGCTGGCAGAGCATGACCGGTGACCTTACGGGCTGTATCAACCACTTCTCGCACGGAGTAGCCAGAGCCGTTCCCGACGTTGTAGATCATCTGCTTCTCGGGTTCGAGGGCGTCCAAGGCAAGCAGGTGGGCGGAGATTAGATCTTCGATATGGATGTAATCGCGGATGCAAGTGCCGTCCGGAGTTGCATAGTCGGTGCCGAAGATCTGCACCTCAGGGCGCTGATCGAGCGCAACCTGTAGAACGAGTGGGATCAGATGGCTTTCGGGGTTGTGCGCCTCGCCGAGATCGGGCAGGGCGCCGGCCGCATTGAAGTAGCGCAGCGCGGCATAACCAATCCCATGCACCTGACGGTACCAATCCAGCAGACCTTCCACCATCAGCTTGGTCTGGCCGTACGCGTTGCCGGGTTTGAGCCGCGCATCTTCAGTGAGCAGCTCGTCGCTCGAGGCATACACGGCTGCTGACGAGGAATAGACAAAGCGCTTGACCTTTGCCTGTACGCAGGCTTCCAACAGCCATAATGAGTTATGGGAGTTGTTCTCGAAATACTTC
>JAZGCZ010000106.1:0-4821 GCA_036477195.1 Anaerolineales bacterium
TATGCTTTTCTAGAAGGAAATCGCCCTCGCCTCCTATCCTAAATCTGCGCCCGCAGGCAAGTCAACGCGAAGGGCCTACTCCGGGAAGTTCAGGCAATGCAGCAGTTGGTTGCTGTCCTCCCTTGTAGAACCAGGCGCCTAGTTCGGTGGCAAGCATGAATTCAAACAAGGCAATCCCGCAAAGAACGCGTACTCAACTCAAGAACTTTCTCCGGTCTGGTAGCGGAGGATGAGCAGTGTAATGTCGTCAGCTTGTTCTGCGCCATGAGTGAACTCGTCGATAGCAGTGACAAGTGCGGTTTGCAAGTCCTGAACGCTAGCGGTCGCATTGGCCGAGGCCGCCTTGAGAAGGCGTTCCAATCCGAATTGTTCGTTCCTGATATTCAGAGCGTCCGTGACGCCATCAGTGAAGAGAATAAGGGTATCGCCGATTCTAAGTGAGGCCGAGGAAAGCGTGAAATCAGCGTCCGCAAAGATGCCGAGGGGGAGACATTCAGCGACAAAAGGAGATTCGACCTTCCCTTGGCGAATCAACAAGGGAGAGTGATGGCCCGCGTTAATGAACTCCAAATGACCCAGGTGGTCGACCAAGCCAAGAAAGGCTGTAGCGAACCGGGTGGTTTCAGACCGCTCGCACATGAAACGGTTTACATGCGTGAAGAGTTGGCAAGGTTCTTGCGCGGGCGTGCCACTGACGAAACTGCCTTGCAGAAGTGATGTCACCAACGCTGCACCCAGACCCTTGCCGGAGACATCGGCGATAACAAAAGCCACCCGGTCTGGTGTAAGCTCCTTCAAATCAAAGTAGTCTCCCCCAACCGCAAAGCAGGGACGGCTGACACCCGCGAGTTCCAAGAAAGAAAACTGCTTGATAGCTTTGGGAAGCAACCCCTGTTGGATTTCCCGTCCGATTTCAAGTTCCTGTTGAAGGCGCTGGCGCTTCCGTTCCATTTCGAGCAAGCGGGTCCGCTCCAGGACGCTGGCTGCCTCGGCAGTGAGCGCGTCCAGGATTTGACGCGCAAGTTGTGTGAAAGCGGAAGCGCGTCTGCTGTCGAGATACAGTATGCCAAGCAGTTCCTCGGCTGGCTTGGGCCGGGTAGCTTCAATGGGATCAAAACGAGGAGATCCATAGAGAGGAACGACAACGACCGAACGTAACTGCTGGTTCACAATACTAGGCGCATTGCGCAAAGAAGAATCAGCAAGGATCGTGTCCTCTTCTATTATGCTGCGGCGTTCTTCGATTGCTCGTTTGATGGCCGTCTGACTGGGAGCAGAATCCTCCATCGGAAAGGCAAGGCCCTTCCGGTGCCGGGTTACAAGCGGTCGCCACCCAGGGCCTGGGGTGGCTTCAAGCAAAAGACCGCGGTCGGCATCAGTCAAGGTCAGTGCGTGGTCAAGCATTTCACCGAGTACTTCTTGAGGTGAGAGGTAGGAATTGAGCAGGGTGGTCGCTTCAAGAAGCAGGCTCAGCTGTCGCAGGTCACGCGTTCCAGGCGCTAGGGCTGAAGCCTGCTCTAACCGGCTAAGAACCTGTGGTAGCTTTTCCTGCGCCTTTCTGCGGTGAAAAATCAATAATACACACTCATCCACGCCAAAGCTGATAACATCCCCCTCGCGCAATGAAGAAACCCCAACCTTTCTTCCGTTTAGGAAAAGACCGTCACGCTGCCCTTGGTCTTCAACACGAAACGTGCCTTCTGCATAGATCACAGCAGTGCTTCGTCGAGAGATGTGTCGGTCGGCTAATTCCAAGTGGTTGCCGCTTGCCCGCCCGATCAGGAAGGGAGATTCGGTGATGCGTGCCTGAGAGCGTTTCCCATCGGGCTCGACGACTTCCAAGATCGCCTCAGGAATTGCTTGATTGTCCGGCATGGATGAATCCTACTGACCTCGAATCCTACTACGTACCGCAAGTCCCTCAAACGTGCATCTAGCCCCCGATGCTTTACAGAGCTGGCGCCCCGGCGTAAAGCTACCGAAGTCTGTCTGAATTCTTGTCCGCCTCCGCCGAAACGCCTGCTGCGCCGCAGCAGAGCAACAAACACACGGCGATGGTCAGGTTCCCTTTCATATAACCTCCCCCAGGCATATTTGCGATTACTCCCTGTAAGAAGTGATTTGGAATTGTATCTCATCCAACCTTGCCCGCCATCTAGGCGCCACCCGCAGGCAAGGCAACGCGAAACCTTTCATTCCGGGAAGTTCATGCGGCGGAGGAGGGATTGGAAGCGAGGGGCGGAGCGGAGGGGGTCGAGGCATGGGTCCATTTTGAGCCAGACCATATTGGGGTGGTGCTCCTCATAAGCCTTTTCGAGCCAGGTGAGCGCCTGATCGTTCTCGCCAAGCGCGACATAGAGCAGCGCTATGTAGAACGATGGGACATAACCTCGGTTCGACATCTCTTTCAATTGGCGGAGCATCTGCAGCGCCTCTGTTCTCTTGCCCGCCCCCGTATAGGCATGCCCGAGCCCCCACACCAATTCTGGCTTGTCTCCGAAAAGCCTCCTTGCCATTTGGAACTCTGCGATCGCCTCCTCATACATCCCCTTTCGCAGATAAGCCTTGCCAAGGACGTGATGCGACGTGGCATGTTTTGGGTATAACTTAGCGGCCTCACGATGTTGGTCTATTGCTTGGTCGTACAGGCCTGCAGAAATGAGAATCCTTCCGAAAGTGGCGTTTATTGGCAGCGAGAGCGGATCTAGCGCCTGAGCTTGTTTGATCTCTGTAATAGCTTCATCATGCTGTCCCATGTTCCTTAGGAAGCTAGCGTACCATTCGTGCGCTGTCGGATAGCCAGGATTAAGTTTTATGGCTCGTTGATATTCTCTCTCGGCGCCAGCCCAATTCCAATCATAATTTTCCATAATAGATGCGAGTGAAACGTGAGCTTCGCCGAGAGTGTCGTCTATCTCCAGTGCCTTAACCGCCGCCGCCTTTGCCATTGCGTAGGCCTCCTTGGGCGGAAGGATGGACTCGGCCGCAAGCATATTGTAGGAGTCAGCCAGTCCGGCATATGCTGGGGCGTGGACCGGGTCTATTTCAACTGCCTGCTGGAAGTACTCGATGGCCTTCTTGAACCCAGATTCTGTTTTCTTGTTCCAGTCGTAGCGACCCCTCAAATAGGCTTCGTGCGCCTGGGGATTGACAGAGCGGCTGCTGGCTAAGCGCGACTGTTCCTGCAGGGTCAGCTTGATCTTGATTTCATCGGCGATGGCCCGCGCCACTTCACTTTGTAGGCCCAGCACGTCGCTCAAGTCGCGTTCGTAACTGTCCGCCCACAGGTGCCGATCGGTCGCCGTCTCGATCAATTGTGCCGTGATCCGCACGCGGTCACCAGCGCGCAGCACCGAGCCTTCTACGACAGCGTCCACACGCAACTCCCGTGCAATCTCTCGCAGCGACTTATCCGTCCCCTTGTACTGCATTGCTGATGTCCTAGAGATCACTCTTAAAGCTCCGATCTTGGCTAGGTCATTAATCAGCGCCTCAGTCATCCCGTCCACGAAGTATGCCTGCTCCGAGTCACCCATCAGGTTCTCCAGCGGCAGCACGGCTAGCGACTCAATGCGAGTAGGACTCGTTCCCTCCAGCAGTCGCTCCCGCCATCCGCCGACATTCAGTACCGCCAGTACTACTAGCAGTAGCACTAGGGAAATCCCCGCCACTACGAGTTGCGACCGATGAGCAAGCATACGCTGAGGTAGGGTCGCTTCTGGTTGTGCCGCTCGGACTGAATCCGTGCCGCGTTTTAGGCGGGCCAGGTCGGTCCGCAGGTCAGAGGCGTGTTGGTAGCGCATCCGGCGGTCTTTCTCCAGCGCGTTATTGATGATGCGCTCCAGTTCTGCCGGCACCGTGGGGTTCAACCGCCCCGGCGGGGTAGGGCTTCGATGCAAAATGGAAGAAAAGACGGCTGCCGTAGTCTTGCCGGCAAATGCCTCACGGCCCGTCGCCATTTCATAAAGTACCGCGCCAAGAGAGAAGATATCCGTACGCGCATCCACCTCCTCGCCGAGCGCCTGCTCGGGCGACATGTAAGCTAGTGTGCCGAGAGCCATGCCGGGAGTGGTCAGATGCTGGCCGCCTGTAGATAGATCCGAGATCCCTTCCGCCTCCGTGGCTTTCGACTCCAGCCGGGGCGCCCGCTTGGCCAGCCCAAAGTCCAAGATTTTTGCCTGCCCACGCTCAGTCACGTAGATATTGGCGGGTTTGATGTCCCGATGCACGATCCCCTTCGCATGGGCCGCATCCAGGGCATCAGCCATCTGAATCGCAAGGTCGACCAACAGCTCGACCTTCATGGGTTTGTTTCCAATTCTCTCTCTTAGTGTCTGTCCACCCAGCAACTCCATGGCAATGAACGGCTGGCCCTGGTGCTCGCCGATCTCATAGATCGTGCAGATGTGGGGGTGGTTGAGGGCCGAAGCAGTGCGCGCCTCGCGCAGGAATCGCTCCAGCGTCTGACGATCTCTGGTAATCCCCTCGGGCAGGAACTTCAAGGCCACCCAGCGGTTCAGCTCAGTATCCTGCGCCTTGTACACCACACCCATTCCGCCGCCACCGAGCTTCTCCAGGACGCGGTAGTGTGAAATCGTCTGTCCAATCATGGGAAAGGCCCCAGCGGCGGCTATCTTAGGCCCCACCCGCAGGCAAGTCAACGCGAAGGGTTGAGAATGCCCCCTGTGATTCCCGTCACAGACAGAGACGAGGGATTGCTGCTTAAGTAGTCAGCGAGCGGCGCGTCGGCCCAAGCCTAGATGGGACGCCCCCCATCCGTGGCGCCCTTGGCGCGGACATCAGGCCGAGCGTCGCTCATCA
>JAZGCZ010000107.1:0-4341 GCA_036477195.1 Anaerolineales bacterium
TCAAGGAGCTTCTCCCGCGTCAGATCCTCCCCCGCCTCGCGTAGGCTTTCCGCAGCGGCCCGCAGCTCTGCCTCTCGGCCTGCTAATTGCTTTCCGTAAGCGCTCATTTGAAGCGCTGATTCGAGTCGCTGCGTCGCGGCAGCCCGGGCCGGCTCATCCGCGGCGCTCTGGAGACTGAGCGCTGCAAGTTGATAGAACTCCTCATCGAGTTCCGCGTCGTGCTCTTCGACGAATCCCTCAAGAGAGTCTTCGGGTACATTCAGTAGGCTCTCGAATAATCGGATCTTTTCTCGCTGAGCGTCCAAATCCTCCTTGGTGACGCCGTCCGCTGCGAGAACGCGTTCAATCAAACCCTGCGCGGTCAGCACGGCCTCCGGCTGAAAGAGATATCCCTTCCTGCTTTCTGCTGGGAGCGCCTCGATCGCCTGATTGATCAATCGACCAATCACTCTCTCCTGTTCGTCCTTCGGAATATTAAGCTCAATCGGTATGTAGGTGAGCAATAGCTCTTTGCTAGGGTCGTGATAGACCAACGGCGTCGCAAGCTGTCCCTCATACTTGCATACCGGACAGCGAACAAAGTTGAGGCTACCGGAAAGGAGACGCGACTTGGCGCCCGGGTCCTGGCTTACATCGAGCAGTTGGTGGACGTGGGCTTGAATGGGCGAGCCACAATTTGGGCATCGAACGGAGGTACCAGGTGCAGCCACGTGTTATCCCTCTCCCTTCGGCAAGGAGAAGCAGATTTCCGCTCCTTGCTCTTCTTTCTCGTTTACCCAAATTCTGCCACCATGAGCTTCGACAATGGACTTGGCAAGAAAGAGGCCCAACCCTGCACCCTGTTTGTTAACAGCGGTTTCCTCGGAACGATAGAAACGCTCGAAGATCCGGTATCGATCCGTAGGCCGGATCCCTGGGCCCTGATCGCCCACGCACATGACGATTTCATCTGGACTCTGGCGGCCGCGGATCAATACCCGGCCACCATCCTCCGCGTATTTCACCGCGTTGGATAATAGATTGGAAATAACCTGAGTCAGTCGCTCTTCGTCACCTCTGACTAACGGGTAGTCGGCTGGCCGTTCGACTTCAAATGTATGTTGATCAGATTGAGTTTGGAATCGCTCCGCCAACTCATCCGCGAGCTGGAAGAGATCTACGTCCGTCTCATTCAAGGACAGTGCGCCGGCCTGGAGCCGGGATGCATCCAGGAGATCGTCAATTAGATCGGCCAACCGATCCGCCTCTTCTTCGATCACAGTCAGGCTATCGCGCACGACCTCCGGATCCCAATCGGCGTCGTCGCGACGCAAGGTTCCCGAGTAGCCCTTGATCAAGGCAACCGGAGTCCGCAACTCATGACTGATGATGGAAATGAAGGTGCTTTTAAGCTGCTCAGCCTCCCGGAAGCGCGTAATGTCACGCACGTTGGCCACGATGCTTAGCAGCCGCCCGTCATCTGAGAAGGTCGGAGCATATGTGATTCCAACACTTATGTGACTGCCGCTCGTACGAAGTAGGTCTCCCTCCACGTACAACTCGGCGCTCGGCGAGAGCGGCCAGCCGTCGGCGCCAGCATCTTCCAAGGTGGAGCCCGGCTCGCGGCTGGACCAACGAATGATCTTAGAATGCTCCTTGCCGACCACATCCTCTGGACCATACCCGGTGAGCTTTGAGCAGGCCCGGTTGAAGCGCGTAAATCTGTAACTGGGATCGAGGATGAAGATCCCATCCGCAGAAGATTCGACCACGCTGTCCAAGTGACGGTTTTGATCGGCGACCTGCGTATAGAGACGGGCGTTCGAGACGGCAATCGCAGCTTGAGCTGCGAAGGCACCGAGCAGTCTGCGATCATCTCGTGAGAAGCGCCCTCGATAGGATCTGAAAACGAAAATGACCCCAACAACCTCTTCCCGGGCGATCATTGGCAGTCCTACTCCCGTAAGCAGCCCCATGGAGGCTGATTGGGTGATCCGCTGGAGCCTGCGGTTGACTTCAGGGAGTGCGATTTTAGCCGGATCGCCTTGATCCGGAATGTCTTCCAGCAGCGGATCGAGGAATTTCATAAATTCCTCGTTGACGCCGTGAGTGGCTGCTACACGCCAACCGCCCGCTTCACGCAAGGCAATAAGACCGGCCGAGCTTGCCAGCAGCTCGGCCGCGAGTTTGACAATTCGATCTAGGACCCGATCAAGGTCCAGCTCTTCAGTGAGCGCGCGCGAGATCTCAAGCAGGTAGTCTCGCTGACGTACGCGAAAGTCTGGAAGCATTAGGTCGCTACGGTCGAGATCGACTCCTCCATGATCCTGAGCCCCTCTTCCAGTAATCCCTCCTCAATGCTCAGCGCAGGGGCGAGGCGAATAGTGCTTGCACCACATCCCAACAACAAGAGCCCTCGGTTAAATGCTTCTTCGATAATACGCTCGCGCAATTCATGCGCCGGTTTCTTTGCGTCATGGTCCTCGACGAACTCAATGCCAATCATCAATCCTTTGCCCCGAACCTCTCCGATCGATGGGTGCCGGCTCTGCATCTCTTCGAGCGCATCCATTGCATATTCACCCATTTCCTGGGCGTTGACCATAAGCTCTTCCTCGACCAGCGCGAGGGTTGCCAGAGCAGCGCTGCAGGCAAGCGGGTTGCCGCCGTAGGTGTTGCCATGTGAACCTTCAGGCCCGTCCATGACAGACTCGCGCGCGACGATGCCCCCCATTGGCACGCCCGACGCAATTCCCTTAGCAAAACAAACGATGTCGGGTTCAACATCCCAGTGCTCAATTGCCCACCACTTTCCTGTTCGACCAATGCCGGACTGTACTTCATCCACAATCAATAGAATTCCATGCCGATTACAGAGCTCGCGCAGTGCAGGAAAGAAACCTGGCGTCGGCACCACATAGCCGCCCTCGCCCAGTATGGGCTCCACCAGGATTGCCGCGCAATCCTCAGGTGGCACGACGGTCTTGAAGATCTGGTCTTCAATATAGTTGACTACGGTCTCCCCATAGTCATCGCTTGTTGGTTGCAGCACCTGACGGTAATCGTTCGGGTATGGAACGTGAGTTACTCCAATTGACGGAGGGCCAAACCCGCTTCGTTGGACGGATTTGCTGGAGGTGAATGCCAACGAACCCAGGGTGCGCCCATGAAATCCACCTTGGAAGCCGATGAAAAGCGGGCGGCCGGTATGGTAGTGGGCAAGTTTGATCGCAGTCTCGACTGCCTCGGTACCTGAGTTTCCAAGAAAAACCTTGGCCGGCTCAGAAAATGGAGCGATTTCCGCCACGCGCTCTGAAAGTTCGACCCAGATCGGGTGGTAATAGTCGGATGAGATGTGAATGAAGCGTTCTGCCTGATCCTGAATGGCGGCGACCACTTTGGGGTGCGAGTGTCCCGTGGTGCAAACTGCAATTCCGGCCATGAAATCGAGGAAGCGGTTTCCATCCACGTCCCAAACCTCTGCGCCTGCGCCGTGGTCCATGACAAATGGAGCTGCTCGCGGATAGGAGGGGGAAACGACGGCCTGGTCGCGCTTGAGTAGTTCTCGACTTTTGTCAAGCTTCACAGAGTAGGACCTCCAATGGGGGAAGAATGGATTTGACGCAAAAAAAAGCAATATCGAGCGAACCGGCGAATTATATCATTCGGCACTTCCGAGCAGCTCCTGGCCACCTATATAATGGCGTGAGGGGCTCCGCTTAGCAAGGAAGGATTTGAGATGGAAGATCGAGTTTGGCATAAGCAGTATGACGAAGGGGTACCGAACGAAGTGGAAATCCCGGATATTCGCCTACAGGATTTCTTGGATCAAACTGCGCGGGATTTCCCGGATCGGCCCTGCACGATCTTTAAGGGAGCTGTAGTCACTTATCGAGAAATGAATGAGCTCACCGACCGCTTTGCTGCGGGACTGGTGGCGCGCGGTGTGAAGAAAGGCGATCGAGTCGCGATCTTCATCCCCAACTCGCCGCAATTCGTCATCGCCTTTTATGCCATATTGAAAGCAGGGGGCGTGGCAGTAGCGACGAACCCCCTTTACACGCACCGGGAGATCGAGCACCAGATGAACGATTCCGGCGCGGAACTCATGATTGTCATGAGCAATTTTTACAACACGGTCAAAGAAGTCCAATCGAACACTCGTCTTCGGAAATTGATTGTCACTAACATCAAGGAGTACCTACCTCCAGTGATTCGATTGCTGTTCACCGTAGCCAAAGATCGCAGCGGTGGGCATCGCGTGACCCTGAAGGAGGGCGATGAATGGATGCAGGATGTGCTCAAACAGTACACTGCGGCGGATAGACCCGATGTAGAGATCGGGCCTGATGACACGGCGCT
>JAZGCZ010000108.1:0-9386 GCA_036477195.1 Anaerolineales bacterium
GTAACCTGCCTCGGAAGCGATCCACGTTACTCCCCCATCTGTGGTTCGCCACACGCGATCCGTGCCCAAGTAAATCACCCAAGCATTTGATCCCGACGAATGCATGCCTCCAATGACCGTCATGAGCGTGCTGTCTTCTGGAGGCGTGACTTCGAGCCAATTCCGGCCGCCGTCGGAGGTTCTCAATACATGGATGGACGGCGCCAGATCGGCGTCCGGGTGTGATCCGATCGCCCATCCTTCCTTTGTTGAATCCATCTGTATCTGGTCGATTACCACCGGCTGTCCCGCTTCGAGTTGCGGCTCAAGCACCGGCCGTGCAGGAAGTGCAACTCGTTCGGTTGCCGTTGGCTCGGGCGGCGTGGCGGAAGTTTCCGGTACCACGCTTGCTTCAATTGTCGGCTGATCTGTAGCCGTTGGGACGGGGGTTTCAGCCGCCGAAAACGGCGTTGGCGGCTCAACTATTCCCGGTACGCAAGCCGCCAATATCACTACAAGCGCTAAGAACCAGATCCGTAATCTGTGCCTTGTGTAACGAGGCATCGGGAAATGACGCCTAGCGTAATGAGGCATCGGGTAATGATGCCTCGTGCAAGGACGCATCGCGTAACGATTCTTGGACGATCTATCGCTAGGATGTGGCAATGTTCGATCCAATTGGCCCTACAAGGATCGCGCTTTGTGGATAAGTAAGCAAAAGCTTAGGCTGCAAGAGCTGTACCGCACGTACCCCCGCCCCTTTTGGACCCTCACCGGCGTCACATTCATTGACCGGGTGGGCGGAGCCCTGCTTTACCCCTTCTTCGCCCTGTACTTCACGGGTCGGTTTGGCGTCGGCATGACCGAGGTCGGCCTCTTATTCGCCCTGTATGCAGTTTCCAGTTTTGTCGGTCAACTGATCGGCGGCGCTTTTTCAGACCGCTATGGCCGCCGAAACATACTTATCTTCAGCCTCATCACGACCTCTACCAGCACACTGCTCCTTGGAGTGATCGATTCCCTGATCCTCTTCTACGTATTGGTTGTCGTAGTTGGCTTGATTGTCGAATCGGGGCAGCCGGCTCGACAAGCGATGGTGGCGGATCTGCTTCCGGAGGAAAAACGCGCCGAGGGCAACGCGGTCATGCGCGTGGTGTTCAGCCTGGCGGTCGCAATTGGCCCGGCAATTGGTGCTTTCTTAGTCAGCCGATCGTATCTTGCGTTGTTCGTGACGGACGCTATCATCAGCCTGATTGCGGCCATCGTGGTATGGCGTTTCATGCCTGAAACGAAACCAGCCGCCAAAGGGAGCAAAGCGGATGGGGGCGTCGATTCCGACTCCCGCGGCTATGGCGCTATCCTGCGAGATCGACTCTTCGTTCTCTACCTTGGTGCTGGAATGCTGGTGAGTCTTATCGGAATGAACTTGTTCACTACCTTGGGGGTGTATCTTCGAGACGGGTTCGGGGTACCCGAACAAGGGTACGGACTTCTGCTCAGTATGAACGCCATGCTCGTAGTGGTGTTCCAACTCCCAATCGGGCGCCGAGTGGACGGATTCCCGCCCATGCTCGTGATGGCGGTTGGGTCGGTCCTATATGGGCTCGGTTTTGGGATGTTTGCCTTCGTAAGTACTACCCTTCTCTTCGTAACGGCGATGATCGTTCTCACCGTCGGCGAAATGATCCTAATGCCCGTATCACAATCGCTCGTTGCGCGCTTTGCCCCAGAGGACATGCGCGGGCGCTATATGGCGATCTACGGCGTGTCCTGGTCGCTGCCATTTGCATTCGGGCCCCTTCTAGCCGGACTCGTCATGGACAACGGGGATCCTCGCATGCTTTATTGGATCTCCGGCCTGCTGGGTTTACTTGCCGCGGCGGCGTATGTCAGCTTGCACACGAAGATGCGGGATGAGCCGGAGGTCGCGCTTGTGGAGGCGGGGACTAGAGGATATTGAAAGTACTGATCGTCGATCTCAATGAATGGATGACGAGGGGGCTACGCGAGCGGACTGGTCTGAGCAAGCGGGCCAGTTTGAATAAGCGGGCCGGTTTGGGGAAACGATCCGGTTCCAACTCTGGGAGGTTGTTGACGAGACGAGTTGAGCTCTTGCATCACCAGCTTCGCAATTCGATGCCCCGCGTCCGTGGGTGGACCCAATGGCCAGAGCAACTGGACTGCGGCCTGCATTAACTCGATCTGCGAAACATATTTGGCTTGATTAAGTCGCAAGAACTTGATGATGTCTTCGTCCGTGATCGGTCGTTCCATTGGAACCTCTTATGTGTGCCTGAGTGACCCCTCCTGCACAGCGCGAGCTCTTTGTTCGTGACTATGAGATTACGCCAACAACCTATTTGTGCAACTTACAAACGCTATACAAAGGTACTAGGCGGAACCAAGCCGCGCAATGTCATCCGCACTTAGCTCAAATCCAAATACATCCAGGTTCTCGCGCTGCCTACCCGGATGCGCCGACTTTGGAATAGCAACGACGTTTTCCTGCTGGATCAGCCATCGAAGGGCGACCTGCGCCGCGGTTACCTCATATGCTTCGGCAGCGGCTTCGAGCGCGCGGCTCGCGCGCAAGTGCCCGCGATCCAATGGGCTATACGCAGTAAGCATGATCTCTCTCTCCTGACAGTACCGCAGCATTGCATCCTCAGAGCGACCGAAGAAGTACTCGATCTGATTGGTGAAGATTCTTGCTGGGAAGGCGGCCTCGGCTTCCTGCAATTGGCTGACCGAGAAGTTGCTAACCCCGATCCGCCGCACCTTCCCCTGCTTCACGAGCTCATTCATTCCAACCATCGTATCTTCTATCGGAATCCTATCGTTTGGCCAATGCACAAGATACAGATCGATGGTGTCGATGCCCAACCGCCGCAAACTATTTTCGGCTGCTTGAAGCACTCCCTCATGGCTTAGGTGGGAAGAGGAAACCTTGGTAACGAGGAAGATCTCCGATCGATCAACGCCGGATTCGGCAATGGCCCGCCCTACTTCGGCTTCGTTGCGATACATTTCAGCGGTATCGATGTGCCGATACCCAAGCTCAAGCGCGCTGAGGGTCGCTCGAAAGCAAGAATCGCCCCGCATGTTCCATGTGCCCAGACCGATCTTCGGTACACGTTCCCCTTGCATATCTAGATGTTCCATTTACAGAAGGCCAACTCCCACTCAAGCCCAATATTCTAGTCCTTTGCACCGCGCAATACCGCTTCACAAGCGTGCGAATGTCACAGATTGCCCAAACAGGATTGATGCGGGCAAGATACTGTGGGTGCTGAAAAGTGCAGGTTATTGGTGGGAAGCTTTGCCCTCGATAGGTTCTTCAAGGGGTTATAGCCGAATTGCCCCCACACCCTAATATTTACACGGATGCGACGCGCCAGGTTACTCTGCCGGCCCGCCCGCGATGTAGCTTACTGCGCTGGAGCCCCCTGAAGTTGTGAGATGTAGGATATCCCCGTCAATGCTCCAAGTCGCCACAGTTTGCAGCGCTGCTAAATATTCCGACTCCTGGTCCATCGTCCCTTCCGGCAGCATGCAAAATTTTTCTGTGGCAGTCAGAGGGCCAATCGACATATTTTCTCCATCGACTTCATAGGTTCCGCTGTAATTGTTGCATCCCGCCGAGCCAGAAAGTGATCCTTCTTCGCCAAACACTGCCGTGATCTCGTTGCCGATTACGATGGATTGGACTCCGCCCCGACCGTTATTCACGCCGTTCGCAATCCAATCACTTCCACTCAGGCTAAGCGGCTCCGATTCGAAAAAGGTCACCACAACCTCGCCCTCTGCATTTGACATCGTGAGTGTATTGCCAGATATTTCGTATGCCTCCGCCGCTTGGATGGCAGTCATGAAGCCAACTTCCTGGTCCATCAGCGGTGGCGGGCACGCCATCAATGTCGAGCCCAGCGGGCCGATCGAGATCGAGTTTCCATCGACTTCGTAGGCCCCAAAGAATCGGTTGCAGCCGGAAGTGCCGGATACTTCTCCGTTTTCAAATTCTGCCCTTGCGCCCGAATTAGGCACAACATTGACCGTCTCGCCGTCGGCATTCTGGTAAGACTCCAGGGCCCAGAGGGCGCCCTCCAAACTAACGCTCTCTCCTGCTGAGGAACATGCGGCCAGGGCCAAGCCGGCCAAAACCAGCGTCCAGGGTTTCATCGTGTTCTTCCTCCACTACTGAGCCTCTATTTCCAAGACGGGTCAGCATTCGCGAAAGTTCCGTGCTTATCTGAAGCGCGGCAGAGATTACCATAGATAGGAATTTGCATCCGACGCCGATGCTTGAGTTAAGGGTTAACTACGGTGAAATGAAGAGCTGCCCACGTTGTACGTTCCCGCTCAAAGAGATCACCTACAAAGAAACTGAGCTAGATCATTGCCTTAGGTGCGGTGGAACCTTCCTGGAACCGGAGGGCGGGCCAAAGGTATTTGGCCCGTTTGTCGATCCAGCGGTGTGGGCTGGGTCGGAGATCGCAAGGGACCTAGGGCGATGGCAGCTGTACTGCCCGACGGACGGCAGCGCACTCAAGGTCTATGATGTCGAATATGGCGACGAATCGGTAGAAATTGATCTGTGTCCGAAATGTCGCGGGATCTGGCTCGATAAGGAGGAAGGAACCGCGCTGCGGGATATCGTAATGAATGCCGGTCAGGATGAGACCACCGGACTCTCAGAGAAGGATGTGCGCTCTGGAGCAATCGGGTACATCTTTCAGCTGATCAGTCAGTTTCCGTTGGAGGTCTGGAATCCAATCCACAACAGGCCCAGAGCGACGCTGGCTCTCATCGGCCTAATGGTCGCGGTTTTCCTGGTGCAGTTCGCCGACGATTTCGGAACCCTTACAGAACAGTACGCGCTGGTCCCAGCACAGATCCGATCCGGAAGGAGCTTGTGGACCCTGCTGACTTCGATGTTTTTGCATGCCGGCATACTGCATCTAGCGGGTAATGCCTACTATCTTTATGTCTTTGGGGATAACGTGGAAGATTACCTAGGTGGCCGAGTCTTCTTGGCGCTCTATTTCGTCTCAGGGCTGGCGGGCGCGGTCTTACAAGTGGTGACGCAGCCTGATCCTCTAATTCCGGTCGTGGGCGCGTCCGCTGCCGTGGCGGGTGCAATGGCGGCTTACCTGGTGATTTTTCCGCGCGTCAAGATCTATCAGATGTTCCGGGTCTTTCGCTTCCGGGTGCGGGTGGCGTGGTTCCTCATATTCTGGATAGGCTGGAACATTGTGGGCGCAATCATCGGTGGGGGCGAAGTGGCCTGGATGGCTCATATCGGCGGATTCCTTGCTGGGGTGCTATTTGCTTACCCGCTGAGGGTCCGTCCTTTGCATCAAGTTTTCAGCCGCACATAGCCCTATGTGCATCATCCAAGTCTGGCAAAGGCATGCGTTCCACCGCAGATCATCAGTAACTCACCAGAAGTGTTGGGCCGCGCCTTGTCTCGCCCCATCATCCCAGTCCGGCCGACGCGATCACGCCACCATCAATTGTCAGAATCGCCCCATTGACATAATCCGAGAGATCGGAAGCGAGATACAACGCGGCCCCGACTACGTCCTTCGGCTCTCCAAAGTAGCCAAGCGGTATCCGGGAGCGGATCCGTTCGGAGATCTCGTCATTGTCCGTCAGGGCTCGGCTGAAGCGCGTTCTTATCGTCCCGGGCGCCAGAGCGTTGACGCGGATGCCTTTGGGACCTAACTCGCCGGCCAGGACCATGGTGAGCATATTCAACCCCGCCTTGGATATACTGTAAATCCCGAGCCCGGGAGAGGGACTGATTCCCGCTATTGACGACATCAGTATGATCCTGCTGCCTTCATCCAAATGCGGGGCAGCCGCTCGACACAAAAGAAAGGCTCCGCGTAAATTGACCTCCATAATTTTGTCCCACAGGGCAGTGGTGGCATCCAACATAGGGCCGAAGTGTGGATTCGTTCCTGCGTTGCTCATGAGAATATCGATGCGCCCGTAAGCCTCGATCGTCGCATCGACCAACCGTTGGACGGCATCTTCATCGCCGGCATGGGCGGCAATTGGATGCGCCGTCCCACCCTCGGCTTGAATCTCACGTGCTGCGACGTCAAGGCCCTCCTGCTTCCTGCTGGAGAGCACAACACTGGCCCCGGCGGCAGCGTAAGCCCCTGCAACGGCACGACCCAGTCCATGCGATGCTCCGGTCACGATCGCGACCTTATCCTTCAGCGAGATATCCATGCACCCTCCATGTATTGCTAACTGGATTATTCTGCTAGCTGGCGCGCCTTAGGTCAACCCCGATGATGCGATCCTAAAGGATGCGGAGCTTTTCGGAAATCGGATCATAATGCCACGCCCTGCCTCAACCCCGCCCTCGGTATCCATGATTATGCGCGACTATAATGATGCCGCAATCATGCAAAGGATCAAAACCCCCTCTGCAAGTGAGCTGAGCCATGAGCTTTCCCAAGAGATCTGGAAGGTACTCGGCCTGCCAACTGATTCGCGGCTGCGATACTTGTTGAATCCACTTCTGTGGGCTCCGCTGCGCCGCTTTGCAGAATGGGCCTCGGAATTCGATCGGACGGTGGCTGAGTCCGGATTCCGGGAGGCTTCCAGGAAAGTGCTGCCGCGGTTTGTCAACCGCCTGGAAGTCGATGGCCAGCGAGAAGTACCCACCTCGGGACCACTGCTCGTGGTTTCCAACCACCCCGGCTCCGCAGATGGATTGGCCATCGCCGCAAGCCTACCTCGCAACGATCTTAAAATCGTAGTCAGCGCCATGCCCTTCATTCGCAGCTTGCCAAACTCAGCGCAGCACTTTATTTACACCGACCCGCTCGAACCGTACAAACGCATGGAAGTAGTACGGTCCAGCATTCGCCACTTGCGGGACGGAGGGGCGCTGCTGCTCTTTCCAAGAGGTAAAGTGGAGCCGGATCCGGCCTGGCTTCCGGGCGCCGCGGAGTCGTTGTCGCATTGGTCAGCCAGCCTCGGATTGATTGCCCGCTCTGTCCCTGAAGCAAACATTGTCACCACGATTGTCAGCGGCGTGATTGCGCGTAGCAGCCTGCGCAATCCGCTCACTCGCTGGCCGAAGGATCCGCGGCAGCGACAGCTGCTCGCCGAGATCATCCAAATCATTCAACAGGCGCTTCTCCCGTATGGAATAAAGGTTTCTACCCGTTTGAGCTACGGCAGACCGATTGTTGCAGGAAATCGAGACGCGCGTGAGCTCACGGGCGAGATCGTAGAGTACGCGAAGCAATTGCTCCACGACCACCTGACCCCAGCAGGTGGTGAGATGAGGGCCACCTCCTAGCTAGACGGAGGGCTGCGCCCACAACCAGTCAAGTAAGTATCGACCTCCCGACAGAACTACCGGTCGGGATGGCTATGCGCACAGCCAAACACAGCGTTAGCGTTAGAAACAGATTTATGAAATGGGATATTGCGTTGGCTTCGATCTCAAATTGGGGCCAGCTCTTCCAGGTGAGATAGCCGAATGATTGTTGAGGCCGGGCCAATTCATTCCGGTGAGGTAGCCAAATGACCAATGAGATGGTCATGGTTCTGGGCATCCTGTTCATTGCCTTTGTGCTGCTGGTCAGCGAAAAGGTCCGGATGGACGTTGTGGCGCTCATGGTGCTTGGCGGCCTGGCGCTTTCCGGTCTGGTGACCGATGCAGAGGCCCTCTCTGGATTCAGCAGTCCGGCGGTCGTCACGGTTTGGGCAGTCTTTATTTTGAGCGGTGGTCTAACCCGAACCGGCGTGGCCAACATCCTGGGCGACCAGGTGTTCAAGCTGGCCGGCGGTGGCGAAGCGCGCATGATCGTGGTCATCATGCTGACCGCGGGCGTCATGTCGGCCTTCCTGAATAATGTAGGCGTAGCGGCTTTGCTGCTCCCGGTGATCATGGACCTGGCGCGACGCACTGGAACCGCCCCCTCCCGCTTACTGATGCCGCTGGCGTTTGGCGCCCTATTGGGCGGTCTTACAACGCTTATCGGCACACCACCCAACATCCTGGTCAATCAGACGCTTGTGGGCTTCGATCTTGAACCCTTCGCGTTCTTTGACTATGCATATGTCGGCGTTCCAGTCATGCTGGCGGGGGTGGCTTATATGGTGCTGGTGGGACGGCACCTCCTGCCCAGTCGCGATATCACTAAGGAATCAAAGGACGCCGATCTGGGCATGATATTTGGCTTCCAGGAGCGCATGTGCTTCGTCAAAATTGGCGAAGGCTCCCAATTAGCGGGTCGGACATTGGCCGCTAGCCGGTTGGGTGCTGCCTTGGGGCTCAACGTCCTGGCCATTATGCGAGAGGATGAGAGGCAGCTGGCGCCCGGGCCAAGCGCTTTGCTGCAAGCCGGGGACATTTTGATCGTTGAAGGTCGTCTCGATCGCCTGCAGGAGCTGCACGGCAGCGACAATCTGCAAGTCGATGAGCGGGCGGTCGATCTGGATTTGCTTGTCTCTTCCGATACCGCGTTCGCAGAAGTGCAGATCGCTCCAAGTTCTCCGCTGATCGGCCGTACCCTTCTTCAGAGTGGGTTCCGCCACCAGTTCGGGGTGAACATTCTGGCCATTCGCCGCGACGGAAAGATCCGGCATGCCGCCCTCTCCGACCAACCGCTGGACGCCGAGGATCGCCTGCTGATCCAGGCCACCCACATGCAGCTCAAATTCCTGCGGGGCATTCTCGAATTCCAGTCTATTGACCGAATCAGCCTTGAGGACGTGCAGGATCGTTATGAGCTCCAGGAACGTCTGCTCGCTCTGAACATCCCTGAGCAATCAAGCCTCTCCGGCAAGAGCCTGGAGGAAAGCCACCTGAGCGATGCCTTTGGACTCTCGGTCCTCGGGATCGAAAGAGATGGGAAGACCAAGCTTGTTCCTCAGCCAGATGAAGTCGTTCAGGCCGGGGACCGACTGCTGGTGGAGGGTGGGCCGGAGGACCTCGATACCCTGCGAGGGCTTCGAGATCTGATTGTCGATACGGAGCGATCGATCGAACCGGAAATGCTTGAGAACAATCGGGTGGGCCTGGCGGGCGTGGTGCTCTCGCCCTCCTCGACGCTGGACGGAAAGACGCTTCGGCAGCTGCACTTTCGGGATAAGTACGGTCTGAGCGTCCTGGCCATCTGGCGCGGGGGAACTCCCCACCGATCCAACCTGCGCAACTTTCCCTTGAAGTTCGGCGATGCCCTTCTGCTGCACGGATCCCGCGACCGGCTGATCGTTCTGAGCAGCGAGCCCGATTTCCTTGTACTCACGCGGGATGCGCAGCAGGCGCCGAGCATCTCGAAAGCACCGGTAGCGGCGCTGATCATGGCAGGGGTGCTCCTCCCGGTGATCCAGGGCTGGGTGCCGATTGCCATTGCGGCGGTGGTTGGAGCTAC
>JAZGCZ010000109.1:0-7605 GCA_036477195.1 Anaerolineales bacterium
GGATCAAATGTGAGTTGGCGCGGGTCAGTCCCATCGGGGTTCATGGTCCAGATTTGTAGTACTTCGTCGATCCGATCGCTCACAAATGCGATCTTGGAGCTCCCACCCAAAACGACCGGAACCGGCGTTTCAGTAGGAATGGGGGTCTTGGTCGGGGTCCGAGAGGGTTCTACAGTCTCAGTGGCGGTCGGCATGGGGGTGTCGGTGGGTACTGGCGATGAGGTATCCGAGGGATCGACGACGATCGCGGCGACCGGTTCGGTAGGTTCCGTTTCTGCGTTCTGGCCTCCATCAAAGAGTGCACCACCCCCGACGAACAGCAGGGCCGCGATCCCAAGCACGGCCAATATCAAAATAGGCGCTCCGATACGTACCGCCCGCGGCATGCCGCCCGCACGAACGGTGGGCAGGTCCGCACCCCCGTGCATCGCCGCCTTGAAGCTGGCTACATCTGGAAAACGGTCGTCTTTCGGCAATGCCAGGGCATGGGTGATCGCCGTTTCGGCGTACTCTGGGATTTCTGGATTGATCTCTCGTAACGGAATTAGCTCGCCCTGATTCAGCATCCGATCGATGCTGTTGGCCGGCTGCTTTCCCGTCATCAAGTAGTAAAATGTCGCGCCCAGCGCGTATTGGTCGCTTCGCGGATCCGTCCCAGAACCCCCAAACTGCTCCGGTGGGGAAAAACCTGGTGTCATGCCTCGAGCTCCGGTTGCGGTTTGATCGTCCGTATTTGCTTTGGCTATGCCGAAGTCAACCAGAATCACTCTTCCATCCGGCTGCAGTTTAAGATTTCCCGGCTTGAGATCGCGATGGATCACTGGGGGTTGGCGGGTGTGAAGGAATGTCAGTGCATCGCAGACATCGTCCGACCACCGCATCACTTCCGCAACATCCGGAGGCTGACGCGTGAGAATGGTTTGTAGGTCGTCCCCCTCGATATAGTCCATCACCAAATACTGGATTTCATCCAATATGAAGTGATCCGTAACGCGAGGGAGATTCGGGTGCCGCAGGCTCGCCAGCAGTTTTGCCTCGCGTTTGAACTGGGCCTCTGATTCAGCATCCGGGTTGAGATTTTCTTTTAGTGCGACTTTGATATCGAGGGTCTGATCATAGGCCAGGTAAACCGTTCCCATTCCCCCTTTGCCGAGCTGGCCTTCGATGCGGTATCGGTCGTTGAGGATAGAGCCATTGTCCAAAGTCACGATGCGGATTGTAGTTTAGGTGAGATCAATCCGACTAGGGTTTGTGCTCCCCGGCTGAACTCGAGACCAAGGCTATAATGCCGTCATCCACGCTGTGAGGAGGGACCATGGATTACTACGTTCTGCTATTACGGATCGTTCATATCACAGGGGCCGCCTTTTGGGCAGGTAGTTCATTCTTGCTCACCGGCTTCATCGGGCCCGCGGCCGAGCAGGCCGGGCCGGAGGGAGCCAAGTTTATGCAGAAATTGGTGCAAGGAGGACGCTATATTGTGGCGATCGCAGCAGCGGCGGGTCTAACCGTTCTTACGGGACTTCTACTTTACTGGCGAGCGTCGGGCGGCTTGCGCAGCGATTGGATATCGACCGGGACAGGAGTGATGTTCACGATCGGTGGCCTGGCGGGCATCGCGGCGTTCATTGTGGGAATCATGACGGGATCTACCAGCCGTCAGCTTGCCGAGTTCGGATCAAGCCTGGAGGGTCCGCCCTCTCCGGAACAGGCAGCCCAGATCGCGGGTTTCCAGAATCGTCTATCTAACTTGGGAGCCATAACCTCCATCCTACTTCTGGTTGCACTGATCGCGATGGCGACCGCGCAGAACGTCTTCTTTTAGACAAGAGCTCCAAACACAACCGAGTCTGTAAGCCCAGCGTAAGCCCATCTGCGTTGCCGGCGGGTAGGGTCTTCCTCTATACTGGGGCCGCCTTTTTGTGGTCCGAGAAGGGGAGCATCAATGATACAAACTGGAAACTATCGCCCGGCAGTCCTGATGATTGCTGGGCTTGTACTTGCCGGGTTGGCCTGCAATATTGGTCAGACCGCTACTGAAGAGCCCGTACCTCCCCCAGCCCAAGAGCAAACTCTGCCCGTTGTCGAGCCGGAGACCAAGCCTGCTTCTGAGGGCGGCCCTGTTTCCAGCCTGGAAGATGTTCGTCAGGCAGTGGTCCAGATTGAAGCACAGGGAACCTTCATCGATCCTGAGGTCGGCCTGCAGGTAAACTCCGCAGGTCGCGGATCGGGTTTCATTATCGACCCCTCCGGCATCGCGGTCACTAACAATCATGTAGTAACCGGAGCCGCTTTGTTGAAAGTCTGGGTCGGGGGCGAGAGCGAGCCGCGGAATGCGAGGGTCCTGGGCGTTTCAGAATGCTCGGACTTGGCCGTCATCGATATCGAGGGAGACAACCATCCATACCTGGAGTGGTTTGAAGGTCCCATCGATGTGGGGCTGGAAATTTATTCCGCTGGTTTTCCTCTGGGAGACCCTGAGTTCACTCTGACCAGGGGCATCGTTTCGAAGGCCAACGCTGGGGGAGAGACGGACTGGGCCAGTCTGTCCTCCGTCTTAGAGCACGACGCCACGATCAACCCGGGTAACTCTGGCGGCCCGCTGATCGACGGCACCGGGAAAATCGTGGGTGTCAATTACGCGGCTTCGCCAATGTTTTCCCAATATTTCGCCATTTCGCGGGATGTGGCTTCAGGAATTATCGACCAACTACGGCAGGACCAGGACGTCGACTCGATCGGCGTGAACGGTGTGGCCGTTGTGTCTGACGATGGCACCCTATCTGGGGTCTGGGTGAGCTCGATAGCCTCCGGTTCAGCGGCGGACATAGCAGGGGTGCTGCCTGGAGACATCCTCACCAGTATGGAAGGATTGATGCTTGCTATTGACGGGACGATGGCCGATTACTGCGACATTTTGCGCACGCATGGGCCGGAGGCGACATTGGCGATTGAGGTCCTCCGATACCAGGATGGGCAGTACTTAGAAGGTCAGCTCAACGGGAGACCGCTGGAGACATCCTTCTCATTTGAATTGGAACTTGCTTCCGCGGTTAGCGGCGATTCTGAAGGTTCAACTAGGGTCTACAGTACTTATGAGTGGGTGACGGACGATTTCGGCTCAATAACGGTAGAGGTGCCCACAGAATGGGCCGATGTGGACGGGAGCCCCTGGGTCGATAGCGGAAAGGTCGTCGGCGCGCACATATCTGCCGCGGCCAACTTGGATGACTTCTTTAACTATTGGAATGAGCCGGGTGTGTTCTTTGGCGCCTCGGATGACCTGGCGGAGCTGAGTGGCTACGTGCAGATGCTTGACTATTTGCGTCCGAATTTCATCGGAAGCTGTGAACTGGATGGCAGATACGACTACGAAGACGTCCTTTACCGCGGCAAGTATGATCTCTTTACCAACTGCGGTGGAGCCGAGGGGGCACTCTTCATGGTGTTGACTGCTGTTCCAATCGATGACCCAACGGAGTTCCTGATCTTGCTAGAAGTACAGATAGTCAATGACAGCGATCTAGAAGCTGTGGACCGTATTCTTGACAGCTTTGAGGTCGTTGCGACCCTGCCGTAATTGCCACTCTATTAGAGCATGAAAAGTGAAGGCGCCCGTGAAGCGGGCTGCTTGTTTGACTCTTGACTCCATCAAAGCATGAGAAGTGAAGGCGCCCGTTATGGGGCCTGCTTGTTTGACTCACGACTAGACAGCGTGATAGTATTTCCAAGCTCAGGGACCTTAAATCAATTATCGGAACCTCTGGGCCCGGTTTCACCTGACATCATTCTTCTTTTTTAGCAACTGAAGACTGCTTAAATGGCTCCGGGAAACTTGCGGGGCGCCAAGCTCAATCGGAAGAAAGATCAGACCCCTTGGGGTGGGTGCCGAAATCGGGCATTCACCCCTTTTTAGTTGCTGGCCAGGAAAGAGATTGCTAATGAGTATCGAATTCTTATTTAGGATCATCGGAATGTTCGTCTTTGCCATAGGCGGGGTTATTCTCGGTGTGCGCCTGAGCATCTTGGCCGGAGGCTCTGCTGAGCTGTGGGGAGCGGTGCTTGCCCTGGTGGGGGCACTACTGGGCTTGATAATCACGCCATTTCTTACAACCCGACCGGTGCGCATCATTCGTAAGCGGATGGCACAGGTCTCAGCGCAGACGATGGTGGCCGGATTGGCCGGCCTGATCGCGGGGCTGCTCATCGCGGCCCTTGTATCGGCTCCAATTTCGGCGCTCCCTCCGCCGTTTGGGCGGTGGCTGCCGTTCGTCAGTGCGCTGTTCCTCGGATATCTCGGCGCTACCATCTTCATCATGCGTGAGAACGACATCAATAACCTATTGCGCAGTCGCTTTCAATCGAATCCGGGTGGGAACGGTCCTGCACCACAAGAAGGCCGAAGCATCTTGATGGATACCAGCGTGATCATCGACGGGCGCATCGCAGATATCGCTCGCACTGGTTTTGTTCAGGGGCCGATGCTCGTCCCGGCCTTCGTGTTGATTGAGCTTCAACACATCGCGGATTCGGCGGATCCACTCCGTAGAAGGCGAGGGCGTCGCGGCCTGGAAATCCTAAATCGGCTTCAAAAAGACAACACGATTCCGTTGAGGATCACGGACCTAGACGTCGAAGGCGTCCGGGAAGTAGACGATAAGCTCGTGATCCTGGGCAAGCAGCTGCGCAGCCCAATACTGACCAACGATTACAACCTGAACAGGGTTGCAGAGCTGCAAGGTGTTACCGTCCTGAACATCAACGAGCTAGCTAATGCGGTCAAGGCGGTTTATCTACCCGGGGAAACCATGGATGTGCAGGTCATTCAGGAGGGTAAGGAGGCCGGTCAAGGGGTTGCATACCTCGATGATGGAACGATGGTCGTGATTGAGGACGGTAAGGAAAACATCAACACTACAATTCCTGTTACGGTCACCAAAGTGTTGCAAACCGCTGCTGGGCGAATGATTTTTGCCAAGCCTGACACTGGCTGAGCGATCCTAACGCCCTGATGCCCCCGCAAATTTACAACACCCTTACCCGCAGCAAAGAGGAATTGAATACCATCGAACCAGGCCGGATCCGGATGTATATCTGCGGACCCACGGTTTATGACCGCGCGCATATCGGACATGCGATGTCGAGCATGATATTCGATGTCATTCGCCGGTACCTTGAGTACCGAAGCTTCGAAGTTCAGCATGTAATGAATTACACCGATGTGGACGATAAGATCATTAATCGCGCCCGCATCCTGGGTTTTGAGCCTTTGGAACTGGCCGAAAAATACATCGATGAGTATGACCAGCACCTTAAGCAGCTCAATATTCTGGATCCGGCCGTGAAGCCGCGCGCCTCCGGCGAGATTCCCGCCATCATCGAGATGGTGGAAGGTTTGGTGGAAAACGGTTTCGCTTACCCTATTGACGGGGACGTTTATTTCGAAGTCAGCAGAGACGAGAATTACGGCAAACTTTCTGGTCGGCGTACGGAGGAGATGCAAGCGGGAGCCCGGCTTGAGGTGGATGAACGAAAGAGAAATCCCGCCGATTTTGCACTTTGGAAGTCGGCCAAACCCGGTGAACCAAGCTGGGATAGCCCGTGGGGTCCCGGAAGACCGGGTTGGCATATCGAGTGCTCCGCCATGAGCTTCCGCCACCTGGGGGAGGAAATCGACATTCATGGAGGCGGCAACGACTTGATCTTTCCACACCATGAAAACGAGATCGCGCAAACTGAAAGCCTTACCGCGAAGCCCTTTGCCCGCTACTGGGTGCACAACGGAATGATGCAGCTGGGCGGCGAGGCGATGTCAAAGTCAACCGGGAACGTACTAAGCATTGAGGAATTCCTTGAGATGCACGAGGCTGATGTCCTGCGCATCCTGGTGCTCAATTCGCACTATCGAAGCCCACTCTCCTTCAGCGAGGAGATCGCGGAAGGAGCCAAACGCGGGCTAGATCGCATCAAAGCCGCTCTAAAGCCAGCGGTACCTGGGGAAGGCAAGGACGCTGGTCAAGCGCTGGGGGGGCACATTGAAAAGGCCGGCCAAGATTTCGTCGAAGCGATGGATGACGACTTCAACACTCCGCGAGCGCTGAGTGCTATCTATGAACTGGTCCGCGGGATCAACCAAGCCAGAGACGCTGGGGCAAGCGAGCAGGAGCTTGGCGCGGCTCAAGATAAGCTGCGCGAGCTCGCCGGAGTGCTCGGCTTGTGCCTTACCACCTCGCGGGAGCTTGAGGTGCAGATTTCCGAGCTCTTAGAGCTGCTGATTGAATTTAGGGATGAACTTCCAGAGGGCGAACTCTGGCAATCGGCGCATAATACACAGCTGGCTAAACTCGAGATGCAGGATTCTGAACTTGTGGAGCTTCTACTTCAAATGCGCAACCAATTCCGAGATGCCGAGCAGTGGGTACTCGCGGACCGGATCAGGGATCGCCTGGCTGAAGCGGGTATTGTGCTCGAGGATGGCAAGCAGGGTACGACTTGGATCTCAGATGGATATAGAAGTTGAGTATTCGCTCCCTCACAACTCATTATTTTGCGCCGCCCTTAATTGGCATAGCCCCAAATTAATTCATTATTTTCCCCCGCCCCTAAACTGCAGAGCCTTAAGGCAATTTATCGTTTTTCGCTGCCCCGAGGCCCCAACCCCCCACAAGCGCAATTATGAGGCAGCTCGCCTGAAGCCGGCTGGGCATACCGTTCATTGACCGCTGAAAGGTCGGAGCTCATCTATGGACTGCATCCGGTCGAAGAAGTGCTGCGCGCTGGCCGAAGAAGAGTTGATCGAGTGCTGGTGTCGGGACCAGACCGGCCCTCCATTGTCGAGGCGGCAAGGCAATCTTCAGTCCCGGTGGAGCGTGTGGAGCGGTCCGTTCTCGATTCTGTCGGCGATCACCATCAAGGGGTTGGTGCCGAGGTTGAGCCCTACCCGTACTCGGATCTCCACTTGATCCTGGAGGCCGCCGGAGCGGCAAACAGCCGTGCCCTAATACTGATCCTGGACCAGCTGCAAGACCCACAAAACTTGGGCACATTAATCCGAACCGCGGAAGCGGTGGGTGTTGACGGCATATTGATACCAAAGAAAGGCGCGGCGGGGGTGACGCCGGCAGTGGTCTCCGCATCATCAGGTGCCTGTGAGCATCTTCACATTGCACGCGTGAATTTGGCACGAGCCATGACGGAGTTAAAAAAATTGGACATCTGGATTGCTGGTCTGGAAAATGATGCCGATGCGAGGGATATCTACACTGCCGAACTCGATACCCCGCTTGCCATAGTCGTGGGTGCGGAAGGTCATGGATTGCGCAAGCTGGTGAGGGAAACTTGCGACTATTTAGTCCGGATCCCCATGCAGGGATCTGTGGGATCGCTCAATGCCGGAGTGGCGGGGTCCATTGCGCTCTATGAGGCACGTCGCCTACAAATTGTACTGAAAGGCATGAACAGCAGTTGAAGTTAGCCTAAAAAAAGGGCTGAATTGACGTCCCCCATGGATGCTGATAGACTCATCGATCGTAGGTTTGGTATAATCACCGGGCGCCGCGAGAGGCGCATTTTTGTCGTCAGGCCGACGTAGCTCAATGGCAGAGC
>JAZGCZ010000011.1:0-3847 GCA_036477195.1 Anaerolineales bacterium
GTCGTCACGTTAGATGAGGCAGAAGGCTTCACGGGCATGGGAAGCGCCTCCGCCAATGAGATGACCATGATGAGCGTTATCCGACGCATGCGGGAGGACAACCGCATGGAGGAACTCGGCATTGAACTCGTGACGATCGATTATAGCGATAAAATTGTGCAATGTCTGGTGGCGATCACCGCTTCTCAGACCGCCATCGATATGCTTGCTGAGGGCGAAATCAGCCGCGAGCAATTCTTGCGCGAAGTCAGTATCGGGCCTGGAAGCTTTAGCTTTCAGGAAGTACTGGAGCTGATACAGGAATCGTAATCATGCATTCCGTCTCCACAACTCTCAGTTCTCGGCTGCGGCGAACCTCCTTGATCGTCGGATTCGTGCTGATCACCCCGATGCTCAGCGCCTGCACGCAGGAAGATATTGATTGGCTGTTCGCAGTCGGCGAGGAGTGGGGCCGAGCCAACGGAGTCATCGACGATGCTGGCAACATCAACTATGGTCAGGCCGTGATGCAATTATTTGGGCTGCCGTTTGGTGACGCGGATGTCGCCGCCGCGTTGGATGCCGGCAGCGTGGTGGCGAATCTGGAGGAACTGAATCTCCAGGTGCGCGAGGCGGTTGAGACGGGGGACATCGCCAAGGTCGAAGCCGCCATTGAAGTGCGTGCGAAGGACTGGGGTTTTCACGAGCAGAAGGCCGCCTTGCTGATGGGACAGGGGAATCTCTCCGGCGCAGAGAGCGCTTTTGCCGACTCCGAAAATCTCGTTCGGAGTCAGATCTCCAAAGGCGGGGACTGCACTTTGCTGGCCCGCAACATGTTTACCCACCGCATCAATGCCCTCGAGACGCAGTTGGGTTTGCGGCCCAACGATCAACTCAGTTCCAGGGCCGCCGAGACGCAGGCGCAGCTCGACGCCTTGGCGGCGAATCAGTCGATCGCCTTTTGTCCCTAGGCTCCGCTGGCCAGTCGGACCTCCAAGCCTTCCAAGCAAATCCGATACGCAAGGGAAAATATTCGCATCTGTGCCAAGCCTAATCTCCCCATACTTGCCGCTAGGATTGAAGGCCCCTCAGCTCTTACTCTTCTTTGCCACTCCCGGAAAGGAACCACACGAGTCGAGCTCGCGGAAATCTGGGTTCACGATTTCCCAACCCCTGGAGCCCAGAATATCCAGATACTTTTCTGGTTCCTCCGTGCTTGGTCCCCTAACGAAAATCGGTTCTTCAAATCGATTGAGTCAAGAATGACGTATTCCCACCTTAGCATTTTGACCACCTGCTGCTCGATCCCCGTTCTTGGCTCTCGCCGAATGGCCACGGAATGGCTATCGAGTTCATGTGGCCGTGTCTCCCTATGGCGGAGAGTTGTCCACCTGAATGTCCATCCCCCGTCGTCAGATCGGTGAAGGTGTAGGAATTGCCAGTACCGTACCTCTTTCTAAATCGGGCCCTCAAGGGTATGAAGGGTCGACGAACCGCTCTCCTCCGTAATCCAGGAGGCCCTATAGATCGTATCCGAAATGATCGCCCAGGGCTCCTCCCAGACCTTCTGCAGGAGGACAGACAACATCCTCAATCCACAGATTTCGACGACCGCACTACCCAACGCAACATCGAAGACTGAAACTGTGAACTGGGGGGCTTTGTCAAGAAACGCGGCGACGGCTGTCCTCGGAGATCCAAGAGACAGCCGCCTTTCTAATTTTGAACCCGCAAATCAATCGCTGAGGCGTTACTCATTCAGAATTGCGCCCACATCCAAGATCACCAACCTGTGTTCGCGCTCCGATGCTGGCCCGAGGAATTGAACGACCACCATCCGCTGGCCATCGGGGCTCCAAGCCGGTCTACCGAAGCCGCCTTCCGCGATCATGAGCAGGTCGCCGGATTCGGGGCTGACAATCCAGACCCCTTGATCGTCTCCCTCCTGCTCGCCGAAAATCGCAGGAAAGGCGAGCCACCGCCCGTCCGGCGACCACGAAACGCCGCCGCTTGCTTTGAATCCTTCGACAATGGGGCGGATCGCTTCGCCATTCTTGTTCATGAGGTAGAGCTCATAGTCGCCCAGCACTCCGGGGGAGCCTTGCTTCTCAGACCCGATGAAGGCGATCATCTCACCGTCCCGCGACCAATCGGCACCGTACGCCTGGACTAGTCCGACGTCCAGGGGTTCCGGCCCCTCATCTGTAAACCACCGAAGCTGCTCTTCGATGTATACATGCCCGTCTCCCATGATCCCGCGCGTCATCGTTGGGTTCCACACCAACCCACCGGTCCCCAGGCTGAAATCAGCCACAGAATAGTCCAGTAAGGGCTCCGCCTGCTGACTTTCCATGTCGTATGCTATAGCGAATTGCATCTTCCCGAGAATATCATCCGGAGGTCTGCATCGAGAGATGTATTCCATCCTTCCGTCCGGAAGCACCGACGGAACTATGACGGCCTTGATCCAATCCGACGCACAGGACGAGTGGGCGGGGAGATCGAGCATCTCGAATTCGCTGCCATCGGGCCTGAGCCGCCAGATCCGCCCACTGTACGCATCTTTCAACTCCACCTCATAATCCACAACGATCCAGTCACCTAACCAGGCGAGAGCTCCGTACGAGCCGCTCGGGCTGGGGATGACCTCCAGGGTGGCCAGTTGAATGACTGGAGTGTTATTCACGAGTGAACCTCCCGGCGAGGAACATGCCGCAAGTCCGAACAGAGCAAGTGAAACCGCCACGATCATCCAGTCCGGATGCCGAAGACCCATTCGTGTCATTGGCTCCTCCCATCTTTAGCCGTCCGGCCGACCTGCCTCCCGGGCGGCCTCTTCCACCGCGTCGAGAAACACATTAACCAGATCTTCTCGGCCATTGAGCATCATGTTCTCGACGGTGAGCGATACGTAATATAGCGGCCCCCGCATTTTCAACTCGACATCAAAATCACCGAATGGAGTGCTCCCTTCGATATCGAGCCCCCAGCTGTAGCGAGGGTCAAAGAATCGCTCTCCCCCGGAATCCACGAGGCCCCGTAGATTGTCTCCCAAATGATCGCCAGCGACTCCTCCCGCGCCTGTGGCCAGAACGTCGATAACATCGTCAACCAAAGGGTTTTTAATGATTACGTTGCCCAAGCCGACTACGAACTCGCCCGCCTCCTTGCCGGCGAATATGGACACCAAGCCAGCGAACGACTCAACTTCGGAGCGCGTAAGGTCGTCCAGGGCCTCGTTGAGTTGCTCGCCTATTCCGCTGCCAATCTCACCTCCAATCGCCCTCGGCAACGCCTCGAAGATTTCAGCGCCGGAATTCGTCGCGATCGTCCAGCGGTAAGCGTCGCCAAACCTCACAAACGTATCTATCGATTGTTGCTCCGACTCCGACAATTGAACCCCAGACCGATCCAGCTGCAAGTAAGCTATGGTTTCACCCAAATCAACGCCAGCCTGCTCGGCGGGGCCCCAGAGCCTCATGAGACCAGGAGTGTCATCTCGACGTCGGTCGCGTTCCAAGAAGAACTCCGACCACAATTGAGCCGCCTCTCCACGTTGTTCCTGCAGGCTCCTCGATGTCCCACTGGGGAGCGGAGGGAGTTCTTGGATTTTGGAGCCTTGTGCGAGAGAGAAGCCGTCCTGAACCACCATCAAAACCGCCGCATCCCCCCAGGCCATCCACTGGCTCGCGGGGGATGATCCGTCCAGGCCAGTGAAGACTTGTGAGTCGTTGAGATAGTAGAGAATGTCTTCGAAGTTGCTGAACCAGCCATCACCGGGGCCATCGTTGAATGCCTCCACCCAAGCGATCCGCTCTTCGGCCGACATGCTCTGGAAGTCTTCTAGCGAGTAGTCGAGCCGCAGCTG
>JAZGCZ010000110.1:0-10672 GCA_036477195.1 Anaerolineales bacterium
ATCGCCTGGCCGCGCACGATCTTTGGTGAGCAGGTCCTTCTCATCGGCCATTCCCAGAGCTACCAATCCGTACTTAGGCTCCTTGTCCTGGACCGAGTGTCCGCCAGCAATCACCGCGCCGGCTTCCTTGACTTTCTCCGCACCGCCCCGAAAGATCTCGCTAATGATGTCGGGGTCCAGGTCGACCGGCATGGCAGCGATGTTGAGCGCCATGAACGGCTTGGCTCCCATAGCGTAAATATCTGAAAGCGAATTTGCAGCGGCTATCGCGCCAAAGTGGTAAGGCTCGTCGATGACTGGTGTGAAGAAGTCTGTGGTCACGACCAGGACTCGCGACTCATCTAGCCGCCATACTGCTGCGTCATCCGGCGTGCTAAGCCCCACCAGCATCTCGGCGGTTTGATCGTGTTCAAAGATTTCTTGAACTGGCTGCAGAACCTGCGCCAGCGTCTCCGCAGGAAGCTTAGAAGCTCAACCTGCGCAGGAGGACATGGCGGTCAGCCGCACCTCTCGCCCTGTCTTGGGAACAGCCATGAATTGGCTCCTCGGACTACGGGATTGTAAGTTGCCGTTTCCTGCGGTGTCAACGTCTGCCCTTTGATTCAAGCGGTGCTGCGGCTTATCGTAGCAGCTCTCATGGATTCTGCGATTGCGGATCGAGGTGCGTTCACGGATTTCGGGGGTCGGGGTGCGTTCATAGATTGCGGGAACCGGCGTGTGTTCCAGGTTCGTGGATCGGCTTGCGCCCAATGATTGTGGGGATCGGAGCTCCCGACAAGTGTGTTAGATTCCCTCTCGCTGTGAATCTGTTTCGAGCACTCCCTGCGGCCACATTGGTTCTTGCCGCGGCCTGTTCAGTCGGCGCGACGAGTCCCGATCCGTTGACGGTGGCCGCGGCCGCGAGCCTGGCTCCGATTCTAGATGAGCTTGGCGATATCTACGAAAACCAAACTGGCGAAGCGGTCATCTTTTCGTACGGTTCGACCGGTAACTTGGCCCAACAGATTCGCAACGGGGCTCCATTCGACCTCTTTGCCTCGGCCGACGCGCTGCGCATAGACGAATTAATCGCTGAAGGGCTCATGGATGAAGATTCACGGCTGGCCTTTGCGCAAGGCGTATTGGTTCTCGTTGGGGCGCCGGAGCTCGGACTATCGTTGGAATCCGTCGAAGATCTAGCCAATCCGATCATCCGCGATGTAGCCATCGCCAACCCACGACACGCGCCCTATGGAATGGCAGCCGCTCAGGCCTTGCTGCGTACGGGCGTGGAGGTCACAGTCTTTCCTAAGCTCGTGTATGGCGAAAGCGTGCGGCACGCGGGGCTTCTTGTCCAGACGGGAAACACCGATGCGGGCTTAATTGCGTTGACCATCGCAAAGAGCATGGATTTAGAAGGCCCGGAGCTGTCTCAAGAGCTGCACGATCCCATCCAGCACGTCGTCGCTATCCTTAGCGACACTCCTCGGCTTGAACAGGCCACGCGCTTCTTGGAATTTCTCTCCAGTCCGGAGGCAATGGCCGTGTATGAGAAGTCCGGGCTGATCGCTGGAGAGGGATAAGCCATGGTTTCTCCGCTCCTTTTGTCTTTGCGTGTGGCCGGTCTGGCTACACTCTTTGCTGTTGTCTTTGGCATCGCTATCGCGGCACTTCTCGCTCGCCGCCGCGGCGTAGTCGCAAACATCACGGATGCGACGGTAAACCTCCCGCTCGTTCTTCCGCCTACCGTTCTTGGTTACTACCTGTTGGTGCTTCTCGGCGCACAGTCACCCCTGGGCGCATGGCTCGAGAGCATTGGGATCGACCTAGTATTCACCTGGCAAGGCGCGGTGGTTGCGGCGACTATTGTGGCATTGCCGCTGGTCGTTGGATCGACCAGAGCCGCAATTGAAACCGTTGATCCGGATCTCCGGGATGTGGCTCGGACCCTCGGGCGGTCAGACGCGGCTATCTTCTTGACGGTGGTGCTCCCGCTCGCATGGCGAGGCCTGCTTGCCGGCGGGATGCTGGCTTTCGCGCGTGCGCTCGGCGAATTCGGTGCGACTCTAATGATCGCGGGAAACATTCCCGGCCGTACGCAGACCCTCCCCATCGCCATTTATGACTCGGTCCAGGCTGGAGACCAGGCGTCCGCGAACCGTCAGGCCTTGCTGCTCACCGTGACCGCCATTGCCCTGCTCGTGGGGATACGGTATCTCGGCAGACTGCTGGGTGGGAGGAGCGCACGTGACCGAGGCTAACTTTCGCGCCTCTTTTAGGCTCCACCTCCCGGACTTCACATTAGCGCCGGAGTTTGAGTTGGCTGCTGAAATGGCAGTTTTGTTCGGCGCATCTGGGGCAGGCAAATCCCTCACATTGAGGACACTCGCCGGCTTGGTGAAGCCGGATGAGGGAACGATCCGCCTCAATGGTCATACGATTTTTGACAGCGAGCAGGAAATTGATCTCGCTCCGCAGGACCGCGGCATTGGATATGTGCCCCAACACTACGCCCTCTTTCCTCACCAATCGATCTCGAAAAATATCGCCTTCGGCTTGCACAATGTTTCCAGCGCGGAACGCGAGGCACGAGTAGCCGAGCTTTTGGCAAGGATGCGGCTGGAGCCGCTGGCCGATCGCAAGCCCGGCGAGGTATCTGGCGGTCAGCAGCAACGAACTGCCCTGGCGCGTGCTTTGGCACGTCGCCCAAATATGCTGCTAATGGACGAACCCTTCGCGGCGGTGGAGGAAGATCTGCGTGCTCACCTTCGTGAGGAACTGCTCAAGATTCAAAAGGAGTTCGCTATTCCCGTTTTGCTGGTGACCCATAGTAGGGCCGAAGCCTATACGCTAGCTGAGCGCTTAATTGTCATCAGCGAGGGCGAGGTCGTGCAATCAGGAAGTCGAGATGAGGTCTTTCGGAGGCCGCGTACTCCGACCGTCGCCCGTTTGATGGGCATGGCAAATATTCTAGAGGCGACGGTGGTCGACGATTCGGGATCCGAACTTGTTGTGGACTGGGGGGCCTACAGGCTTACGATCGCGAACTCAAAATCTCGCGCCCGATATGACTCGCTCGCGATTGCAAACCCAGAATCACGCACATCAGGGAACTCTCTCACGCTCGGTATCAGGCCGGAGGAAATCCACATTGCGCATGACGGGGCCGACATTTCGCTGGCCAATAGCTTTCCCGCCCGGTTGGTCAAGGATGAGCCGCAAGGAGCGGACCACCTGCTCCAGTTCGAGATCAACGATCAACGGTTGGATGTTCGGGTACCGCACCCAGAGTTTATGAAATTGGAGCTCGCAACCGGTCAAGAGCGCACGTTGACGGTTGACTCGGAGTCCATCCACATCGTCCCTGATACAGCTTAGCCCGAGAGCATTTCAAAACAAAAAAGGGCTAAGCGGATGCTCAACCCTTGAATGAACTAGCTACTGGGGACGCAGCTTCATCCTCGTCTAAGAGTCGCCCTCTGGTTCCAGACGCTCGTCAGCAGGAGCATCGGGTAAAAATCCATATCCAAGAACCATCCCGAAGTTTCCGCCAAGGAAAACCCCCACCCCGAACGCGATCAATGGTTCTCCAACGAGGACACCGACCACCAGGCCAAGAATGCCGCCGATCAGCGCGGTTATGACGACACTAATGAGGATAGTTCTGATTCCGGAGACCATAATCAGTTCCTTTGGCAAGAATGCTTAGATTCTAGGCAGGGTCTCCAATATCGTCAAGGCAAAATACAGGACGCTTCGAGCGACCGAGTTCTCTATGCCTTGGGAGTGCGCTTCATTGTGGAGTGCTGGGGCGGCGGCGACTACTCGCGCAAATGGCTGGGAGATAGGCAACCGTCTAAGGTTGCCGCGGCTTACGCTTGCAAATACATGCGTAGCTCCGCAACCGTCCAGGGTAGCCGCAGCCTACTCTCTCAAAGACGTGGGAAGCTCGGCAACCGTCTAGGCTAGCCGCGGCCTACTCTCTCAAAGACGTGCGAAGCTCGGCAACCGTCTAGGCTAGCCGCGGCTTACGCTCGCAGATACGAAGGAAGCTCCGCGACCGCCTTAGCCAAGCGCGTACCATGCCATGTAAGTAGGCTGCCATCAATGAGATGGACCCGCCCGTACTCGACCGCAGGAGTATCGGCAAGCCACTCTTCTATCTGGCTTTTGTGACTCTCCTCGAACGCGTACGGCTCATTCGGTAGCAGGATAACGTCTGGTTTCGTCTCGATAACCTCTGCGATGGTCACCCGCGGATATCGCGTGTCGCGATCGCCGGGATCCTCTGGCTCAGTTGTTCCAAGATCCGCCTCTAGCGGATATCGGCGCTCACGGCCCGCAAATACGTTCATGCCGCCGACCTTGGCTAGCACGTCATTGGCGTAAGTTTGGTAATTGAAGGTCATAAACCAAGGACCAATGTCTTCCTTTTCGCCCTGCCAGATGGGAACAAAAGCTGGAATCGAAAGTCGAGCAGTTGTGGCCTTCTCGGTCCAATCCAGTGTTCTCGCGAGAGTCTCCACGAGCGGGACCTTATCTGAAAGCTTAAAGACTTTTATGATCGTCCACAGCAAATCTAGGGCGTCCCGGGTGCTCTTGGGGAAAGTCAGCCAGATCGTCAGCCCCGACTCGGCTAATGCTCGAACCGAATCTTCGCTGTTTTCTTCCTGGTTAGCGATCACCAAATCGGGACGCAGAATGCGTATTGCCTCCAGGTTGGGCTTCTTTGTGCCGCCGACCCGCTGAAGACGTAGCTGGTCCTCTTCAGGCGGCATGCAGAGGTCGGTTACCCCGACGACCCGATCCCCGCCTCCAAGGTCAAATAGGCTCTCGGTCATGGATGGAATCAAGCTCACGACGCGTTTGGGTGGTGCCGCGTCGAAGGCCATGATGACACCTTCAGTATCTAGCAGGTTCATTTGTTTTTCCTGTAGGACCATAGTTGAACGACCTTTCAGCGAATGCTGGGGCTTGGCTGAGAAACACTTCTTTCCGACGATGCCGTGTGCTCGCGCACGCATCAAGTGGGCACATCGCTTGAGTATTTTCCGTCAGCGAAGTGAAGTCAATAGTATTTGGGGCTGATAGTCGAGGATTCCAATGGAATCCGAGATCCCAAAGGGATCGGAGGTTCCAAGGGATCGCATATCCCAGAAGGGGTCGCAGAATCTGGGGGTCGAAGGGGAGAATCGGTGTTGTTTTCGCCGTGAATCTGCAGCTTAATCGTTCTTACCACAGTCGCACCCGCCGCCTTCATGCCGATCGCAGGGGCTGTTAGCCTTGCCTTCAAGTGCCTTTAGCTCTTCGTAGGGCTCGATCTCATGTTTGAGGAATTCCACCTTACGGTTATCTTCTGCAAGACTTACGATTACCGCCTGGCGCATTGGCAACACCTCGGTCACTTTTCCCTCTCCCAACGGTGTCATCACTCGTTTTTTGACCTTGGGGAGCTGTTTGCGAGCTTCCACATACTGCTCATACTCATAAACCAGGCAGCATCTTAGGCGGCCGCACATTCCTGTGATCTCTTGAGGATTGAGCGAGATTCCCTGTGCCTTAGCCATTTTGATGGAGATAGGGCTGAATTCAGTCAAGAACATGGAGCAACAGCGTGTCTCCAGGCCACATGCGCCCATTCCACCGATGATCTTGGCGACGTCCCTGGGCCCGATCTGTCGAAAATCCACGCGGGTCTTCTTCATGGCCTTTTGCATGGCATTCCGCAACTTATTTAGATCGAGCTTTTCCTCCCCTTCATAGTTGTAGAGGAAGGTCACCCTCGATCCGTCGTAAGAGTATTCTGCCTTTGCAATCTTGACGCCTTCTAAGCCAAATTCGGATGATTTCACCCGACAATCGATCATGGCTTCCAGTTCTTTTCTCTGCCACAACCGCCGCAGCACGAGTTCCTGCGCCGTTGCAAGGCGCTCGATAGGCTTGAGTTTGCCTCGACCCTTGGATTTATCGACAAAGCCGGCGACTTCGCCCATCTCGCGTCCACGACGAGTCGATACAAGCACATAATCGCCGGTTCGAAGATCCCTCACGCCTGCATTATTGAAGTGATAGAGCTTCCCAAGCGGCTGGAATCGAATAGCCACTATCTTCGATTGCGTGCTTGCGTTTTTGTCCGCAATTACGTTTGGTTGACTGCTCATGATCGGTGGAGTATAGCACCCTCAGAGCGCCTGCGAGAAGATAGGCCTAAGCGGGGGGTAATTTTCAATCGATCATCTCGGTGGGGATAACGCAGACCTGCTGGTAGCGGGGCTATTCTTTAATCGATCATCTCGGTGGGGATGACGCTGAACTGCTGGTAGCGGGGCTATTCTTTAATCGATCATCTCGATGGGGAAGACGTTCGACTGCCGGTAGCGGGGCCACTCTTTAATCGATCATCTCGATGGGTATGACCTTCGATTGTTGGTAAGCGAAGACGCTGATTTTGGCCGCGATTTGTTCCGCAACTGACGTGAAAGCCAGACCCACGTCCGAATCTGGATGTGATACGACGACTGGCGTGCCATTGTCGCCCCCTACCCTCACTCGCGAATCGATTGGGATCGAGCCGAGGAATGGAACATCCGCTGCCTCGGCAAGGCGGGTTCCGCCGCCTTGACCGAACAGATCCAGCACCTCTCCACTTTCTAGCTGAAGAAAGCTCATATTCTCGACCACGCCCAGGATGGGCACTTCCATAGTGCGGAACATTTCCAACGCGCGTCCAGCGTCGTCAAGAGACACTTGCTGCGGCATCGTGACGATGACAGCCCCCGTTAGTGGCATCGATTGAGACAAACTGAGCGGAGCATCCCCTGTCCCAGGCGGCAAGTCCACGACCAGGTAGTCCAGTTCACCCCATAGGACATCCGCAATGAACTGACGAATGGCCTTATGCAGCATGGGGCCGCGCCAGATCAATGGTTTTCCGGGCTCGACCATAAATGCAATCGAAATGAATTTCACGCCGAATGCCTCAGCTGGCACCAATTTGCCACCCTCGGATGGCGGCATTCGGTCCACACCCATCATCGTCGGGACATTGGGTCCATAGATGTCGCCATCCAGCAGTCCTACTTTGGCGCCGGCGATCGCGAGCGAGGTCGCCAGATTCACCGCCACCGTCGATTTCCCAACGCCGCCTTTGCCGGAGGCGATGGCAATCGCATTTTTGATGGGTCGATCGATCAGGCCGCGCGAGCGCCCGTCGGATCTCACATTGAAAGTAAGAGCTATAGTGGCCTCATCGACATCCCCGAGCCGCTCCACGGCATCCTTCGCCTCCTGCTCGATTTGGCCTCGCCATGGGTACGCGGGAGTCGCAAGTTCAACGGTAAGAGCTACCTGTGCTCCCTTTATTGAGATGTCTTTTATCATCCCAAGCGACACCAAGTCCTTGCCCAGCTCAGGCTCAATAACTTCGGAGAGCGCCGCTAACACTGACTTTTCAGTTGCCACTTTGGATACGGACCTCCGGAGGCGCGAGGTCGCGCACTTCTCTCTTTGCCCCATCGATCAATTCCTCCAAATCCTCGTCCTCTCCCCTGAACCTCCGGATGGTGGCCGTCGCGCAATCGGTGCAGCCTCGTATCGCACGGTGGGAATCTGGATGACAGGACAGGCAGCCGGCCAGCCGAATCATGACCATTGTTAGTGCGAGCTGCTCCAGGGATGCGTCCTCTGATTCGCAGGCTCGGTCGACGGTGGCTCTCCACATATTGCCCCGCAGATCGCGCAGGTGCGGCGCTACTCGCATGGGAAAGAGGATTTCAGTGTCGCTTTGATACATGGTTACCAGTCTGCGCGGTCGATCCGCAATTCGATCGGCGGTAGCTCAAGGAACAATCATTTCCAACCCCTTGAGGCCGCACGGAGCGACGCGATCGCGCCTGGAATGGTGTTATCCGTCGGAGGTCTGGTTTTTTTCTTGCTGGCGCTGTTTGCGGGCTGCCTCTTTGGCCGCCTTCTTGGCTTGCTTCTCCGCGATGGCCGCCTCGTCAACGGCATAGTTTCGGGGGCGAATGGAGGCGTAGTACGAGGCAGGCTTATCGAGCTTCGCCTTGTTGTAAATGTTATCGGAGAGGCGATCGTAGGTTGAGATTTCATAGTCATTATCCATTCGGATCGCTTCGAACGGACAAAACTCCGAGCACAATCCGCAATTCATACAGATATCGACATCGATAAAGAACTCGGCCGGCTCCGGAATGGGCCGTCCGGTTTCAGGATCATCCGAACGCACGATCCAAATGCATTGGGGTGGGCAGACCTTGGCACATATCCCGCAGGAAGTACAGCGGTCTTGCCGCGTGCCGTCTTCAAGTTCATCGTAGATCAAAAATGGAATGTAGCGGAACTCTTCCGGGGTTACGAGTTTCTCTTCCGGATACTGGACCGTAAATACGCCTTGCGCCTTCGGGCTCTGGCGGACCGCAAAAGCCTCCGGATTGTAGTAACGGCGCCCGAACCATCGCAGGTCATCTACATACGTGCCGATGAAGTGCTTGATTGTTACGCCCATACCTCTGACCATTCCGATTCCATACATTAGCGGTCTACCTCGCCAAGTACGATATCGATCGATCCGAGTATGGCGACAACGTCCGCTACCTTATGCCCCTTACACATCTCGCCGAGTGCGGTCAAATTGATGAATGATGGCGCGCGGATATGGTAGCGCCAAGGATTGGGCTTTCCATTGGACACCACATAAAAGCCCAGCTCTCCCTTTGGATTCTCGACCCTGCCGTAGGCTTCGCCGGCTGGAACGCGCACCTGGAAGGCGTGTTTTCCGGTCTGGATTTCGCCCTCCGGGATGTCTTCTACCGCCTGCTGGACAATCTTGATGCTTTCCCGAATTTCATCTACCCGAATAAGGTATCGATCGTATACGTCGCCACCGTAGCGAACGGCGACATCAAAGTCAAAACGATCGTAGATCCCGTAGGGCTCCGCACGCCGGACGTCGTATGGAACGCCCGAGGCTCTTAGCACCGGGCCTCCAGCTGAAAAGGCAACCGCCTTCTCTGCCGATAGTACTCCCACTCCAATGGTACGAGTGCGCACTATTTCGTTTCCGGTGAGATAGAGATCCAGCTCGTCGATGCGGCGCGGCAGGCGTTCAAAAGCCAGCTCTCGAATCGTTTGCAGGGTTCCCGGCGGGAGATCGCGAGCCAATCCACCAAAGCGGAAATAATTGCACATCATGCGCGATCCACTGACGGCTTCAAAAATGTCTAGGATGAGTTCGCGCTCAGTGATCGCATAGAGGGCCGGCGTCTGGAACGCGCCCAAGTCATTCATCAAGAAACCGATCGACCACAAATGGCTCTGTATGCGGGTGAGCTCCGCCATCATTACCCGGATGTACTCCGCCCGCTCGGGAGGCTTGATCCCCATCAATTTCTCGACCGCCAAGGCATATCCAAAGTTGTTGCTCATCGAGGCCAGGTAATCCAGGCGATCCGTGTAAGGCATGTTCATGATGTAGGTGTTCCGCTCGCCAATCTGCTCATGATTTCGATGCAGATATCCCATGACCGGCTTCAAATCGGTTACGGTTTCTCCATCGAGCGTAACCACCATGCGGAAAACGCCGTGGGTTGACGGATGCTGCGGGCCGAGATTGACCACAATCTGATCCGTCTTTAGCTCGCTGCCATTTCCGTCCGTTGAAATCTGCCCCATTCCGGCGTAAAGGCCTTCGTCGCCCTCTGGTGTCCAGCCATCGGGCGAGAATTCAGAGGGATACTGCACGTTCTTCCCGAATGCGACCTCGTCTTCGATCCGATAGACGCCGCCCTCAGGCCATCGATTTGCGAAGGGCTTGCTATCTTCCTCGTAATACGCCTCATGCCAGTCCTTGCGCAGGGGATGTCCCTCGAAACCTTCCCACATCAAAATGCGGCGCAGATTAGGGTGTCCCATAAAGCGGATACCGAGCAAATCCCACGCCTCTCGCTCCTGAAAGTCCGCTCCAGGCCATACGCCAACCAAGGTGGGTACGGTGGGGTCATTGCGGGGAACCTGAGTCTTGAAGACAAAGGCTGGCCCGCCCTCCATGCGGTAGGCGTGGTAAACCACTTCCATCCGCTCATCCGGTAGATAGTCCACTCCTGTTACAGAGGAGAGATAGTCGTAGCCGAGCTCGTCGCGCAGCTGCGTAGCGAATTCAACCAGTTTGTCAGGCGGCACCAGATAACCTTCGAAGTTGTCGCGCTCGTCAAGCGTCAGGACGCCTGGGAACTGCTGTTCCATGGCGTCTGGCTCCCGCGCCGCTTCTTCAACCTGCGGAGTACCTTCGTCTGTCATCCCAGGCTTTTCTTCTTTGGGTGGTGGAGGTGTGGAGTACCTTCGTCTGTCATCCTAGGCTTTTCTTCTTTGGGTCGTGCAGGTGTGGAGTTCCTTCGTCCGTCATCTCAGGCTTTTCTTCGTGGGTCGTGGAGGTGTGGAGTACCTTCGTCTGTCATCTCAGGCTTTTCTTCGTGGGCGATGGAGGTTCCGAGCGTTGATCACTCAGGTTCAGCTGCCAGACGCTCCTCCTGGACTTTGAGGCGCTCGGCGAAGTTGGGAATATCTCTTGGATCGATAAGATCTGGCCCTAGGAGCGGCTGCGGCAGCTCCTCGATCGGCTCCCGCTGATACCAGGGAACTTCCAGCACCGACTGCCCGTCAATCTTCTCCTGCAGCT
>JAZGCZ010000111.1:0-10085 GCA_036477195.1 Anaerolineales bacterium
CCGGCACTTCAATCCTATCTTGATCAAACGCCTTCCACCCGGGCATGTACGGAACACTCGCAACGACAAATCCGGGGGCTGAGGAAGTTATCTCGAGCTCAAATTGATCGGAAGTTATCCAGCGAGCATCAACGCTCGAGGATATATCTTTGCTTCCAGTGAGTTGGCGCCCTCCGATCACCAGTAGGGGATCACTGGGAGAACTCTCGGCCAGGCGCTCAATCAAATTCTCATCACTTACCGTCGGTTGAGTCGCGTAGGCAAGGAAGGCCTGTGGCCTGACGTTGTTATTCCTGTATAGATTGCCGTCCTTGATCGATCCTTCGAGGACCCAGCCCGGGCCAGTCTGATCTTCAGAGGTAATTACACGATGTACGCCCAGGAGGCCCATTAGATAGCTATCAACCTGACCGGGAGGGCAAACGACAGCTGCTTCAGCGCTGATCACAAAGGCTGGGACTGAGCCCGAGTAGGTATGATGTCGACAATTTGTGGCCGCCTCGACAAACGACACATAATGTCCCAGTTGAACTGCATCTACTCCCTCAACAATCCACAGCTCCTCGTTCGCACTAACGTAGGGAGAAATGCGGCCTTCCGTGTATACCCTATCCGTCGTGTTGAATCGTATCCCTTCAAGCCAGTCCGGTGCTACCGGAGTTTCCCCCGGCTGCCAAAAAGACCAACCGACCGCGGCAAGTTCAAGAATCAACATAGATGCAACCGATATGCCAACCCACCTTTGAGCATTCCGCGACTTACTGATCCGATCCAGGATGATGATCGTCGCACCGGTGACCATCGCGGCAGCCAGTGCAATCCATTGCCAGGAATTCTGGGGTGGCAAGACCACAAGTGCTGAGGCAGCCAGAAGCAGAAGGCCGATCGCTGCAGCTAGTCGAAAGTCGCCGCGCGACTCCATAAAACTATCGACGCCAGCACCACAGAAAACTGCCAGAGCAAAGCTTACGAAGAACCATGCTCGTGAGGGCACGCGAAGGAACGAGAGGCCCGGAATAATCTGAAACGCGAGCTCAAACAGCGGCGTTGAAGTTCCCAAAGCGAAAAGAGCCGACGTGATGCCCAGCGTTAGCCAGAATGGCTTACCCCAAACTTGGTCTCGGAAAATCGCATGTGATGCAAAAATGAATATTGCGAGGCCAATGTAGACAATCCACTCCGGAAATGGAACGTTCGGGATAGTTAGGATCAGAGCCAACAGACTTGGCGGAAGGGCAAATGCAGTAGCGTCGGTCAATGTGAAATCTGAGCGATGGAGAAATGGAAGAAGCTCCATCATGGGAGCCAGATGCGCAGCCGCAATAAGCAGGAACCCAACCATGGCTGCGATTCCGACCAAAAGTGCACTCAGGACCATCCGGCTTCGCTCAAGTCCAAAAATGGCTGCTGGTTGATGGCGAATCGCCAGATAGAGCCCGTACGCGAATATGACGATGAATATGAGCAACGCCGTTGGAGGATGGGCCAGAAATGCGTAGGCGAACAGAAGCCCCGCAACCCATCCCCATAATGGAGAAAGATTTTCAAGTGCGCGATCGAACGCTAGAAAGATCCAAGGCAGCCATGCTAGCGCGATTAGAACGTCCAATTGACCCCCGCTTACATGAGCGAGGATCTTTGGGGCAAGCGCATATGCGATTGCACTACAGAACGCACCTAGGCCCAAGAAGCCCAATCGCACCCTGGCAAACGCATACATGCCCACGCCAGCCAGGCCGATATGGAGAGCAAACAGCAGATTCAGTGCTAAAGGGACTGGTAGGACAAGGATCAACGAGTAAAACGGATACGCCGTGAGGTATGAGGGATTGCCAACGATCGGAATACCGCTCATGGTTTCTGGCCGCCAGGCTGGCAGCCTCCCATTCTCACTCCACTCCTTCTGGAGGTAGATAGCATTTGGCAGCTGCTTGGCGACATAGTCCGTCCCTAGCTCGGATCGCGAAAGCAATAGCGTGTGGCTATTCAAAAGAAAGGGAAGCAGCAGAAATAAGGGGATTGCAGCCAGGAGCACGCCGTTCCGGAGATCGGAACGCCGCGAGTCTAGGACCATATTGTCGAAAAAATCCCTCAACCCCTCAGTCATCAAGTTCAGCACGGATGTACGTAACTTGCTTGAGACTACCGAATCCTGGCCGAGACGACATCAAGCCGTCCCGGTACAGTACTCCACTTTCGGAACGGAATTTATTTAGCACCATTAGTGTTTCGGCCAACATTAATAGCGATGTCCCAACAAAACCACTATGCTTGGCACGGTCATTTCCTTATAGGCTTGACCTCGGTGAAAGACATTATCTCTGTTCTGGAAGAACAGCCAAGATCTGAGACCATGAAATTTGGCGGTCTGCTGCTTGTATTGGCCTTGCTAGGCCTAGGTGTCTTCACACCCTGGCTGGGATTGGTTGGCGATGATCGGAACGGCGCTCGTCGTTGCACGCACTCGCGAGCCCTACTATGGAATATTACAGTTCGAACCTGAATGGCTGTGGACGCAAATTCAAAATGCGTTCAGGGCGGTCACATAGAAGGGTTGGCTGTATTCTCTGAAGTCCATGCTCGATTGGTCGCCCATTGGATCGCTCGTATCCTTTTTCGTGGCTCTCATAATGAAGTTAGCCGCATTTCTGAAATCGGCAAGGATTATCTATGTGACGAGTCCTGTTCAGGATTGCACTTCCTACAATCGGAAGAATGGGTGCCTTCGGCAGGTCCGATACAGGTAAATGACATTGAACGATTCCGGTTGGATTAGGAGCTGCCCAATACCGCTTGGCGCCGCTTGCTTATTGGGGCCGCGGAGTTCAGCACTCGATTTCCCTTGCAGTGAGCAAGAGGAGGAGCCATGATGATAAGCATAGTCATCCCGATTCATAATGAAGCCATCGGGCTTGTCGAGTTTCATCGTTTGTTGCGTGATTCGATTGACACCTTGCCTCACGTCTTCGATATCTGGTACATCAATGACGGGTCGACCGATGAGACGGTCGAGGTGATGCACAGCATTATCGGTGATGATCGCAGAGTGCATCTAGTCAATCTCAGCCGAAATTTTGGCAAAGAAGCTGCACTCACTGCAGGTTTGGATTTCGCGAACGGTGACGCGGTCATTACGATGGACGGCGATGGGCAGCACGCGCCGCACTACATTCCAGCGATCCTTCAGCTTTATGACCAAGGATTTGACATCGTCCTCACTCAAAGATCACCCGATCTCGACGCCTCGCTCATCAAGCGGATTACTTCTCGATTGTTCTACCCGCTAATAAATTTGCTCAGCGACATTGAAGTGATGCCGGGGGCAACGGATTTCCGACTCATGAATAAAGATGCCGTTTCGAGCTTTCGCCAGTTGCCAGAATCCCATCGATTCCTGCGCGCCTTGGTAGGCTGGATGGGATTCCGCTGGACGATTCTTCAAATCGAAGTCTCTCCTAGGATCGCAGGCTCAAGTAAATACAGCATGCGCAAAGTGCTTCGACTGGCTTACGAGGCGATCTTTTCCTTTGGCACTCGGCCGATACGCTTCGCGATCATGCTTGGTTTTCTGGTGCTGTTTATGGCACTTATCCAATTCCTCGATCCGCTTATCTCAATAATTAGTGGTCGAACCAGTGAGCTCGTGCCGGGTTGGACGACGCTGATCATCAGTGTTTTGATCCTGGGTGCCACCCAGCTCATCACCTTAGCGATCGTTGGTCAATATGTTGGGCTGATATACGAACAGGTAAAACAGCGACCACTCTATCTGCTTCGTGAGGAACCCATCGATCACCAACGTCTAAAGGCGCAGGATTCGCAGTGAATGATGAGCGCGAGCGCTACTACGAGAGCATCGCAAGTGAGTTTGATTCGTTCATTCACCATTTGCAGCGGGGAGCTTTCAGTCGATCGTCAACAGCGAAATGCTGGAGCATCTAGCGGAGCCTGAGCATGGAGCAAGAGAGATCCGGCTTAGAGAAATTCGGCGACTTCGTCTAAGCCCTTCTTCTCGATCCTCGGCACTACCGACCCCTCCGCTGGATGACCGACGACCAAAAGCAGGAATGGCTTTTCGTTCGCCGGTCGCTCCAAGATCTTATTTAGAAATCCCATTGGGCTGGGCGTGTGTGTCAAGCTGGCCAGACCGGCATGATGGAGGGCGGTGATAAGTATGCCGGTCGCGATGCCCACTGACTCGACCGCGTAGTAGTGCTTAACCTTTCGCCCATCGGGAAGCTTCCCGTAGCGCTCCACAAAGATTGCGATTAGATAGGGCGCAGTCTCCAAATAAGGCTTGTGTTCGTCCGTGCCCAGCGGCTCCAGGGCCGCCAACCACTCCGGAGTCGCACGCCGAGTGTAGAACTCCTTTTCCTCTTCTTCGGCTTTCTTCCTGATTTGTTTTTTCAAATCAGAATCGGAAACCACCACGAATTTCCAGGGCTGCATGTTGGCGCCGCTTGGCGCGCTTGACGCTGCCTTGAGGCAATCTTCGATGACTGTGCGTGGGACAGGACGTTCGGAAAATTGGCGAACCGTCCGCCTACTTGCCATTTCGGCATAGAAATCGGCTGCGCGTTTCACCATTACATCCTCTGGGTACTCTTGAAAGTCCTGAAGCGGCATGAACTCCGGCTCATTACCCACCAGCGTATGACTCCAGTCCTCGACTATCACTCATTTGAGCTTTTCCCCCAGGAGCTTCTCGATCCGCTCCATCACCGCATCCGCTACTTTGGATTTCGCCATCAAGGGCAGCTCCTCGCTGCCGCTGTCTGCATCGATCAAGACCACACGATTCGTTTCCTTGGCGAAGCCAGCGTCACTGGCGGTAATATCATTGGCAACCATTAAATCTAAATTCTTGCTCTTCAGCTTGTTGGTGGCGTTCTCGATCAGGTCATCGCTTTCGGCCGCGAAGCCAACCACAACAAGCGGACGCTGGGCCGATACCTGCGTCAAGATATCGTCTGTGGATTCCAGGAGCACTTCTGGCACGCCGCCGGCCCGCTTGATTTTTTTCTCGCTCATGGTCTGAGGACGAAAGTCAGCAACTGCGGCGGCCATGATAAGCGCATGCGCGTCCTCCACAGCTTCCAGAACAGCCGAGGTCATCTCCTCTGCGGTCTGCACGTCTACCCGTACCGCTCCGATCGGCGCGATTTCATGGCTGGGGGCACTGATCAGAGTCACCTCCGCGCCTCGATCAAGCGCCGCCTGCGCCAGTGCGAACCCCTGCTTTCCCGAAGATCGGTTCGCAAGTACGCGCACAGGATCCAACGGTTCTTGAGTACCACCGGCCGTGACCACAACCTTGCGCCCGGCCAGCGGGCCGCCCTTTCCTAAGACCAGGCGAATAGCCCCCATGATGTCTGTCGGCTCCGTCATGCGTCCCAATCCGGTGAGACCGGATGCCATGCGACCCTCGACAGGGCCCACAATAGTGACACCCCGCTCACGTAGTGTCGAAATGTTGGCTTGCGTCGCTGCGTGCTCAAACATGCCGGCGTCCATAGCGGGTGCCACCATCATGGGGCAGGTAGCGGCCAATGTGGTAATGGTGAGTAAAGTGTCAGCTCTGCCGTGCACCAGCTTGGCGATGGTATCCGCGGTGGCGGGCGCAATCACTATGAGCTCCGCCGTTTGGGCCAAGCCGACATGAAGGATGTGGCCATCATCGGACCATAGGTCCGCATCAACATAGGCGCGTCTTCCTGTCAGGGCTTGGAAGGTAAGTGCGCCGACAAAACGCTCCGCACTTGCCGTGAGGACGCAATCCACATCTGCTCCGGCCTGAGTGAGTTTCGATGCCAGATCGGCCGCCTTGAAGGCGGCGATCGAGCCGGTCACACCCAGCAATATCCTGCGTCCTTTGAGCAGGGAGATTGGTTTATCAGTCATTGACCTCTTTCGGGAGCATAGGCGTGGTCAATAGCGTGATTTGCCCGCCGAAGCCCCGTGTCGAATCCAGATTGCCGGCCCTCTCAACTGAGACGGTCATGGGGCGGCTGATGATGCGCGATCCGCTGGACCTCGTTTGCCGTCCAGCATGGCTTGATCAGCGTCTGTCAGGCTGGGGGCGAGCAGAAGGTCTCAATATCGGCTTTCACGGACTCTCGCCATGTAGCGGTAAACGAACATGGCTCCCGTAGCCACGACCACCAGAACCCACCAAGTCGCGATAAGCGGCCCAGCCGCCTCCTGCCAGCGGCCGCTATCGATGTAGAAGTACAGGTCATCTTCCGCGGTGACATAGCGACCGTTTACTTCCTTCACATTCTGCACATCGCGATGGTAGTCATCCTGATTGAAGTAAAGATATTGGAAGTAGTCGCCTTCTACATTCAATAGAAAGACGAAAATCAGGCTGGTGCGCGGCTCCATGGCGTCGGGCCCGGCACGTGTTCCCAGCAGTTCCGCCATCAAGTCTTCGTCCGCATCGCGCAGCGCACCCTCGAGTTCGATAGCCACCGAGCCGGGCGTCTCGAAGCGCGCTCGGTACTGCTCCGTGAAATATCTGTCATCGTAGCGGGTGAATTCTTGAACGAATCTTATTGCGAACAAGATGAGCAAGATCGCGAAGGGCAGTAGCAGCAGGCCGATCACAAAGGGCCAATCGATTAGTCGTTTTTCCTTCATTGTTGCCTCATAGATCGTAGCTGTTGGATTCTAATCTGCGGCCTCCGCCACAATCGCCGGTCGCGTTCGAAAGCGATCACGAAATACTCCTGCTACCCCGAGCAAGACGAGCGCCGTCCCAACCAGGGTGTAGACGGTGATCGGCTCCGAGAGAATGATGGCTCCGAGGATAACGGCAACAACCGGATTGACATAGGCATTGGTGGTGGCCACGCTCAGAGGCAGGAGGCGAAGGGTTTGTACATACGATGTGAATCCGATAACAGAACCAAATCCGATCAGGTAGGCCCATGCGATCCAAGCTTCCGCGATTGGCGCGGGAGCGGGTTCACTCAGGAACAGTGAGAGCGTGATAAAGCCCAACGCTCCAAATAGATTCTGATAGGCTGAATTCGCGTAGATCTCAAGCTTCACCGGTCGGCGGCTCTGCAGAACGGTGCCTGCCGCCCAGCTCAGAGCCGCTACCAAGAGTGCCAGGATAGACAGCGCATCGGCCCTAACTCCGCTCGTCAGGAAGGGAATACTCAGGACTGCTACCCCCAGTAGGGCCATACCAAGTGAACCAATGAGCCAGATCGAGGGCGTGCGTCGATCAAGAAAGGCCTCCATCAAGCTCGCCCAAATGGGCATAGTAGCAATCACCAGCGCCGCGGGTCCGGCATGTACTCGTTGCTCGGACCATGTGACAAGTCCATTGGCGCCGGTCCACAACAAGAGTCCGGCGGCAGCCACGATAAATAGCTCTGCCCGAGTAGGCCGCAGTCGCTGCTTGGCGATCCGGGCGAGGGCGAAAAGGATTGCGCTCGCTATGAAAATGCGTGTCCCTGCCATGATGAAAGGCGGGAAACCCGACCCTTCCCGAACTGCTACGCGGATAGCCAAAAACGTGCTTCCCCATAGCACGTACACGATCCCCAGGTGAACAAATCCTATATTCTTCATAAATCAGTGTTCATATCCCAGATTAGCTGCAGACCATCCAGCGTCAGCCATGGAGCGCGGAATTCGATGACATCCGTCTCCGAGGCAATGAGGTCCAACAATCCCCCGGTTCCGATGACTTTGGTCTCCTTCCCGAGCTCACGTTTGAAGCGTGCCACCATGCCTTCGACCAGCCCTACGTAGCCATACACCAAGCCCGATTGGATAGCCGCAACTGTATTTCGACCGATGGCGGCTTCCGGTGATGCGAGTTCCACCCGCGGCAGTTTGGCTGCTCGCGTAAACAGCGATTCAGCGGCCAGGTCTATGCCGGGCGCGATCGCTCCTCCTAGATACTCCCCCTCTGCCGAAATAGCGTCGAATGTTGTGGCAGTTCCAAAGTCAACCACACAAGCCGGAGTACCGTAAAGGTGCCGTACCGCGACCGCGTCTGCGACCCGGTCTGCACCGAGGGCATTTTTCGGATCTTCATAACGAATGCTGAGCCCGGTCTTCACACCCGCATCGATCACGAGCGGTTCAGTCCCCAGGTAGCCTTTTGTGGCTTGGACGAAGGTTCCCGTCAGCGGCGGCACAACGGAGGCCAACGCGCAGCCCTCGATCTGATCGACCGTGCATCCCGCATGTTCTAGGAGCCCGAGTAGCTGCAGGCCATACTCATCCGGCATTCGGTCATGGACCGTCGCGAGGCGCCAAGCCTGCCTCCGCTTATCGCCCTCGTATAAGCCCAGCGTAATATTTGTGTTTCCAATATCAATCATCAAGAGCATAGAATCCTCGCTAGTTTCCCACCGTTAAGTTGTCGATGAGGCGGGTCTTTCCCACGATCACAGCCAGGGACAACAGAGCTTGCTCAATCGGGCCTTGTGACTCTTCGAGCGTCTCGGGGTCTGCCACCGAGACATATTCTGGTTGGGCAAGCGGTTCGGCTTCCAGAACCGTCTCCATCTCAGTTCTCAGCTTCTGAGTTATTCGTTCTCCAGCATCGAACAGCACTGCTGCTGCGGTGAGTGCACGGTATAGGACCGTCGCTGCCTGCCGTTCCTCCGGACCAAGATCGGCATTTCGGCTCGACATCGCCAGGCCGTCCGCCTCACGCACAGTCGGGCAAACGACGACCTCAATTGGGAAGTTCAGGTCCTGCGTCATCCGGCGAATCACAATCGCTTGCTGAGCATCCTTCTGACCAAAATACGCTCTATCGGGCTGGAAGCTATTGAAGAGCTTGGCCACCACTGTTGCCACCCCTCGAAAATGTCCCTCCCGGATCTGACCTTCCAGATATCGAGTTAGATCTTCCACCTCAATCCAGGTTTGATATCCGGGGCCGTACATCTCAGCTGTGGTCGGCGTCCAGACCAAATCGGTTTGTTCGCTGTCGAGAAGCTCAAGATCTCGCTCGAGGTTCGCTGGATACGTAGCCAGATCCTCGGTTGGTCCAAATTGTGCGGGGTTGACAAAGATGCTCGCCCCTACGCTCGCACATTCTTGCCTGGCTCGCCGCACCAAGGAAAGATGCCCTTCATGGAGAAATCCCATCGTCGGCACCACTCCGAATGGGCCGGCCATGGATTCCCTTGCAGCTCGCAGCTCAGCCAGACTTTCCACTACGTTCATCTTGACTCATCTGCCAGCGCGGCACTCTCACCTGCCGGCGCGGCACTCTCTCCAACCTTAGCTCTCACCAAATTCCACAGTGACCAGTTGATGGGGGTTGGCACGCCGAGGCGATCTCCTTCCCGCACCACGGCTCCATTGATTGCATCCACTTCGGTTGGAGCACCTCGGCGGATATCTTGGAGCATGGAAGATTCGTTTTCAGCGGTTCGCCTGGCGACTCTTTCCAGCTCCTGAGAAGGGTTGTCGTATGGAAGCTTGATGCCATTGGCCTCCGCCACTCGGGCCGTTTCCAGCGCGGCCTCGTTCATGAGCGACCGCGCATGGGGACTTTCCAGCAGCTCGCCGTTTCGCACCTCCAATAAGGCGGTCAGTGCATTAATTCCCGTGTTCACTACCAGTTTTCCCCACATTAGGCTCATCAGATCGGACGCGGCATGGATCTCGAACCCGGCTGTCCCCAGCAGATCCACTAGCGGTTCCAGCCGTGGGTGCGGTGCTACATAGGTCGGTCCTGCTCCTCCCGCCCGAACCGTGCCGGGCCCCAGCAGCGTGGCGCCGGTCGTGGTTACTCCTAGCGCGGCGCGTTCCGAGCCAATAGCAGCCTCCAGCACTTCGATATTTCCCAAGCCGTTCTGCAGCGTGAGGGCCACGCCATCCGCAGCCAGGCAAGCGCCGAGCATGTTTGCGGCTGCCTGTGTCTGCCAGGACTTGACCAACACAAGCGCGCTCTGCGCGCCTTCGCATTCAGAAGGATCGTCAATCGCCCTTACCTCGACTTCAGTGGTCTCCCCATTTTCTACAAGCCGAATTCCGCGCTCTCGCACGGCATCGAGCCCTTCCGTCCAGGATCCGAGCAACGTCACCTCCGCATGCGAAGCTAGCCG
>JAZGCZ010000112.1:0-4058 GCA_036477195.1 Anaerolineales bacterium
TATCCGTAATTGCGTGCAGCGAGTACACCCCCATGTCGCGTAGCGGCCCACCGCCAGGCTTGTAATACCAGCTAGGGTCCAGCCCGCTTTCAGAATGCGAACGTAGGGTTTCATGTTCATGCCCAAGGGCCATGTTGACCCCAATCGCCATGTAGACCGTGCCTATGGCCCCATCTCTCACCCATTGACGAGCACGTTCATAGGCAGGGAGGAGCATCTGACCCGGGGAGGCGGCTAGGGTTAGATGCCGCTCCCTTGAGAGTTGAATTATTTCGGCGGCCTCCTGGGCTGTACGGGTCATAGGTTTTTGGACGTACACGTGCCGCTCGTATGAGAGCGCGAGCTTGGTCTGTTCGTAGTGGTAGGCCATCGGCGTTGCGATGACCACTGCCTCCGCATCGGATTCCTTGAGAAGTTCCTTGAAATCCCCATAGGTCTGTCGGACATCGAATTGCAGGGCGATGTGCCGTAGCCGGTCCTCGGAGATATCGCTGAGCGCGACTACTTCAACCAGGTCCGTTTCAAGCTCGAGGTGCGGCAGCAAGCCGCGTTCCGTAATACTGCCGCAACCGACGATCGCAAGACGTAGTGGAGGCATGCGCGTGCCCTTTCTCGGTGTGGAAAGTGCGACAGAATTGAACCATCTGCGATGATGTCGCGCGGGTTATCATCATAAGACGCATAGCACCGATTGGGCAGCCCAGTGAGATTGATCCGAGCTTATGATCTCAGCCAGACGCGCCAATTCCACGGTGGTCTGCGCAGCCGACGAACCGCCAGTAACGCGCTGAGGACGATGAGGCTTCCGCCGAGCCACTGTGGCAAGGTCAGACGTTCCTGCAGAAGTAAGATCGACCACAACACGGCCAAAAGCGTTTCGAGCGGCGCCAATAAGGCAGTCTGCCCGCTTCCAATGCCTCGGACACCGCTCAGCATCGCAAGGTGAGCAAGATAGGTCCCCACCACCGCCAGTAGGCCAATCGCCAGCCACCCCTGCCACCCTGGGTCGTGCCACTCAGCCCCCTGAGCCAGCCAAGTCCCGACGACAATAACGGTCATTCCCGCTGCGATGTAGGTAGCCACCGCTCTCACCCCGTAATCGCCCAAGAACCACTGGACGAGTACCAAATGAATTGCGTAGGTGACGGCCGCGACCAGTACTAAGAGCGCCCCAAGCCCATCCACCTGGCCGGTGTGTCCGATCAGCAGATACACTCCCCCTAGGCCAATCGTCAATCGAATGAGATGGCGATATGTAAAATTCTCACCCCGAAGAGCTAGGAGTCCAAGTACCACGAGCGGGTAGATTGAAACGAGAATCGAGGCGACCGAGGCGGTTATGCGGTTCAGGGCCAAGAAAAACGTCAGGGTCGCGACTCCATGCAGCGAGCCAACTGCCCCGGCGATCAGTAGGCCGCGCCGGTCAACCCTCAAGTTGCCGGTGGTCGTGAAGCGTAGTGTACTCCCTAGGAGCACAATCGCTATCGAGTAACGAGCTGCAAGCAGCGTCGTTGGGCTCATTCCGGACACAATAGCGGCCCGCGCGACTGGCGGGACGGTGCTAAAGGCGACCGTCGCGAGGATCGCCATCGTCCAACCGACCGAAGCTTTGCCGCGAGAACTCCCGAGAAGGACTACGCGCTTCAGGGACTCGGCAATGCGCAGCCTACCAGCCATCAGAGAAACGTCGGGACAGGCTCGTAGACGTGTTTCCCACCGACCCTGTATACCCACACTTGCATGGAGGCCTCCGGTTCGCCTTTAGGAAGGCTCTGGAATTCCTCACTCGCTTCGAGCTTGACCAGCTCTTGGAAGATGCCACCGCACCAGGGGACCGATTATTCGTTCTCGAAGCCTCCCTGGACTGGCGAAAACATAGTAGTCTTGTCGGTGCTAACCCAGTTTTGAGGAAAGAGTTTCTCGGCGTGATACAGAAAGTTGCGGATGATTTATATCAGATCGGGGAGTGTGTAGACGGTCGTCACGGTCATGAAGCCGTTCGCTTTTATGTTCTCATAAATGATGGCCGCCCGATGCTCATCGACTGCGGATCTCAGCTTTACCGCTCTGAATCGATGAAAGAACTGGATCAGGTTCTTGATGGAAGCACTCCAGAATATGTTTTTCTGACCCATTCTGAGCTTCCTCACTCGGGGAACTTGGAGAGCATCGCCAGCAATTGGCCCCACATCCACGTCATTGTCTCAAGCATCCTGTTGCCATACATCGAAATTGCACCGGTTTTGCCGCTGGATCAAATTGATACCGTACCGCCTGGAACCACGCTGCAAATTGCAGGACGAGAGGTGTCCTTCTTGGACGCGCTACTAAAAGATCAACCCGGATCGCAATGGATCTATGACCCCAAGACCGGCACCTTGTTTACAGGGGATGGATTCGGCTATTATCATCCGGCGGAAGTATGCGAGCAGTTCAGCGACGAGGTTGAGGGCGGAATTCGCGAGCAATGGTTCAGCACCTACCATCGAGATGCATTTAAGTTCCTGCGGTGGGTTACTCCAGAAAAGCTGAATGAAGTTCTTGATGACCTGTTCCAACGGCGCGATGTGAAAATCGTTGCACCCATCCATGGAAATGCCATCCGGCACGATATTCCTGAACACGTCGACCGGCTCAAGCAGGCGGTTACAAGCATATGCATGCAATATCGTAAGGAAGGCCTTCACCTAAGATGAGCGTGAAAGTGTTCGGCGATGGATTGAGTAGAGTGGGTGTGCGAGAAATTACATCAGGCATCTTCTGGATAACCCACTGCTTGGGTGATCACGCCAAAGAACACTTTTCCGATTTCTTTGGGCTGCTCTCGAATGCTGAAGATTACCTAGGCAATCGAATTGTCGATTATCCATTTTCTGCATTCTTAATCATCGACGAAAAGCCGCTGTTGATTGATACGGGTGCACCAGCACAGCGGGCAAACACGCTAGCGGCACTCGACTACCTCTTGGGAAGCCGAGCTTTAGACTATATCTGGATTAGTCACATCGAACTTCCACACGCGGCGAATGCCGCGGCAATCCAAAGGAAGTATCCCGGCGCAGAGCTGATCACAGCGAGCGATGGCGACTACTATGCCCTTCATGGGTTAGAGGATGCGATGCTTGTTTCTGCCGGCGACATCATCGAACTTGGTAAACACAGCATAGAAATGGTCGATCCCCTTTTTCTAGACCACGGCAAGTCTCAATGGCTCTATGAACGGACGACTGGTTTCCTTTTTACAGCCGACTGGGGGCACAACTTGCACGAACCCAGCCGCAACCAATGTTTTCAGTTCGTGGATGAGATGGAGAACTCTGGTTACACTGACGAGCTGTTTGTGGACGATGTAGCGGTCAATGCCTGGTATCAATTCCCGTGGTTAGCGTGGACCGACCCGGATGAGATAGCGGCAGCTGTCGGTAGGCTTTTCAAACAGTATGACGTAAGAATCTTTGCCCCGAGCCACGGCAATCTGATCCGGAAGGATGTGGCTAGGTATGCAGCGCTGTTAGAGGAAGGGACCCGGAAGGCGGTTCAGATGCCCCATCGTTTTGCAACCTGAACTGGATCAAGCTTTGCCGCGAACCCAGACGCCCGTCTCGTGGACGGGCGTGTTTGTATACGCCAGCAGTCGATGCCGAGCGAGGTTGCCTTAGTCAGGAGCCGAGGCATGGCGTCTCTTGCACCACCAGCCGACCCGTTAGCTCGTCATCCAAGTGACGGATGGCAAATTCCCCGACTTCCGTAGGATTAAACTCCATCTGCGCGATTGCACTCGGGTCTACGCTGATGGCTTCAGGGGCAAGCGTCTCTATGCTCACCCGATGATCGCCGCTCACCGATATGTGGTATAGGCGCACCGGCAGCCCTAATCGCACGGTAATAGTCTGCGGAAAAAGGAGCCCGTCGGCCAGGCTATGAATGACCGCGAAGGCTTGGAAACCTTGCTCGTTGTGCATTCTGTCCATGTCTGCGCAATCCTCGGCCACGATCAGATCGGCCCCGAAGCCGTGACCGACGTTGGACACCTCAAACTCTCCAGGCTGCTCTGGGGT
>JAZGCZ010000113.1:0-2493 GCA_036477195.1 Anaerolineales bacterium
GACAGATTTTGTGCAACTATCGTTCTTGTAGGCTGGGCTTGAAGCAACATTGATTCAATATCGCCCCGGATTTTGAATCATTGTTTCAAAAATTCTGACCCTCGGGACTTTTTCAACACCCTCAGCCGTGAACGGACATTCGGCCATATTGCAATGTAGGTTCGGCTACCCCGTTAATGGCTCCCAACAGGCCCCACAATTCGACACACCGCGATGCCGGAGCATTGGCGCTTTACTCCAGGAGCAGCGGCCGGACGAGCAGGGGATTGCTGAGGATCGACGAAGTGTCGAAATCGCCCAGGAAAGTATCTCCGCCCTTGAACTCGACCTCGTCGGCGATGATCATGACGCTCGAGCTGTCCGCCGAGGTGCCGCCGGCAAACTCCACGTCCGTGCTGGGCGCGTAGCCCAGCCCGTCGTGCCCGACCGAGGAGACAAGCCCAAGAGCAAGGACCTCGACCTAACGCCGCACGAGGACGCGCTGCGGTGGCTGGTGGCCGAGACGTGACGTGTATAGATTTCGTCGCAGATCCCCGCACTGGAGGCAGATCATGTGGTCTCGGACGATAGTCGCATTGTGCGTACTGACAGCATCTAGCGCCCCGGCTTTGGCCGATCGGGAGGCGGGACGCGATGTTTTCTTTTCAGCGGGCTGCATAGCCTGCCATTCAATAGAGTGCAATCGGGATGGGCCTAAGCTTGGCGGCGTTATAGGCAGGCGTGCCGGAAGCGTATCTGATTACGCGAGCTACTCTGACGAAATGAAGAGTTCTAACATTATTTGGACTGAAGAAGCGCTTGACGCTTACCTGGCAAACCCGGCGGCTTTCATACCGGGTAATGGTATGGCTTCTTCTGCCGGCAATCTAGAGGACGAAGGGCAGCGTCGTGACTTAATCGACTTTCTAAAGGAGCCCGATAACTGCTGGGGGCGTGGACCGCGGGGCAGATGCTTCTGCGGATCAGGTCGCACCCGCGGGGTACTGTGAGCGCCTTCGGAGCCATGGGGATCGAACGTCGCGGTTCACACCCTCGCCAGTGTGGGCCTACGTCTCCGCGCTCATATGTCCCCCCCGGATGAAAGTGCGTCGAGAGATTTTCTCGATATCCGGAGGAGGACCGACAAGGCGCGGCGCTCGGCAATCGCCTCCTGGGTATAGAGCCCGTGCTTGTAATTGCCGTTCCGCTTGCCCTTCGGCCCTCCGCCGCCGGCTCCATGAATCCAACCCTTGTCATTGCCGGATAAGCGGCGGTGACAAACTGTGCCTTCTGCGCAATAATTGAATCCAGAAGGTAACGTGGGCGATTCAGTTAATAATCCACTAACCGCGCTTTGGTAAGTTCACGATCTTGCCATTAGAAAGATCGCTATGAAACGAACTTTTCTCGCCTCTGCTTTCTTACCCGCCTTACTTTTCTTGGGCGCATGCGACGATGCGCCGGAAATAAAGTGGTGGGGGCTCTACAAGTTCAAGACCTCAGAACAGTGGGTTTACCATGGGGGGCCATACGACACCGAGGATGAATGTTACGATGAGACATATCCGCCGGGGAACCCACCTGCGAACTCTTTCGATGTTTCCTGTGAGCTAGTACCGACTTTCATGATTGAGTGATTCATGTTCAAGGTAGGTCCGGTCCTGGGTTCAGATCAGTGTCGGCTGATATGACGCTTAAGCAGGTGGCATGAAACGAACTTACGTGATTGACGGCACTCGCTTCTCGACGCTTGAGGGATTCTACGACGAAGTTAGCCGAGTTCTGATACCAGGATGCTCGTGGGGGAGAAACTTCGACGCATTCAACGACATTCTGTGTGGAGGATTTGGAACGCCAGCCGAGGGTTTTGTTTTTCGCTGGGAAAATTCACAGGTTTCACGCCAACAACTGGGTTATCCGGAGACCGTGCTCCAACTCCGCTTGAGGCTAAAGAGATGCCATCCAACCAATCGTGAAATCGTAACCGCGAACCTTAAAGATGCAGAGAATAACATCGGGCCAACAGTCTTCAATTGGCTTGTAGAGATCATTCAAGACCATTGCACCGGCGGCGCACAATCTGATGACGGCATTGAGCTGGAACTCATGTGATTAGGACTGTGTTTTCCAAGGCCATGCCCGGCTTTGGCTATAAGCGGCGGTACGCACCACCGTTTACCTTCGATAGTTTGGATTTCCGCTAAGGGTCACCTCCGGTCCTTCGGCGCCACCACCACGAAGGTCTGTTCCTGGGGGTAGAACCGACGAAATTAGGGCGAAAGCGGAAGTCACCGCTCGAATGTCGCTTGGTGGAGGATAAGCGGACGTAGCGCGTAGGTGGCTGGAACTTCGCTTCCTAGCCAGATTCGGATATTAACGGTGCGTCAAACCACACCGCAAAGTGGCATCTAGCTGCCGGCGGTGGGAGCCGACCACCTCATCAGACTTCGGGCATTCGCGACCGTCAGATGACATTGCAAATAGGCAGACCGCGATACCAGTGGCGAGAGCCGT
>JAZGCZ010000114.1:0-7991 GCA_036477195.1 Anaerolineales bacterium
TTATGGCCGGTTGGCCGTGATCGCGGCGCTAGGAACCCGCGGCTATTATCGAAAGCTCGGATACGAGCTGGGTGAGACCTACATGTTCAAATCGCTTTGAACCACCGGGCATTTGTCACCTCCCGCGGGTTGAGCAACGGAATAGCATAAGTTTGCTACCATGGAATTAAGTAGTTTGCTGGTCGTTGGTTTCTTGTTGGGAGTCCGGCACGCACTTGACCCCGACCACGTGGCTTCAGTCGCAACGATCTCAACGAGCACCCGGACCCTAATGGACGGCCTCAAACAGGGAGCGACATGGGGAGTGGGTCACACGCTTACTCTTTTGCTCTTCGGAGGGTCCGCACTGCTGCTGGGCTTTTCGGTTCCGGAAGACCTGGCACTGATTCTCGAACTCGCGGTAGGCGTGATGCTCGTCTTACTTGGCGCGGATGTCGTTCGGCGGATTATTAATGAGCGAATCCACGCACACCGCCACGATCACGCGGATGGCGCCTCGCATTTGCATGTCCACTCGCACGCCTACTCTGACCGCCACGAACACTCCCATTCCGCATTCATCCCGCTGCGGGCGCTTTATGTGGGCCTCATGCATGGCTTGGCAGGTTCTGCGGCACTGCTTCTGCTCACCGTCGCGGCCGCTCCCTCGCTATCTGCCGGGATCATATATATCTTGGTATTTGGGGTCGGCTCTATTCTCGGCATGGCTTTGCTCTCTGTCATGGTCGCGCTCCCGCTTCGGCTGTCATCAAAACGCTTCGAACGCGCTCAGCGGAATTTCCGGTTTGGCATTAGTATCGTCACGATCATCCTCGGTCTAAGCATCGTTCGCAACATTCTTGTTGCCAGTCTCTGATCACTAGCGCAATTTAAGCCATCAGGGCAGTCCCTTTGGGACTGCCCCGACCGGTCAATTAGACCGGTGACCGCCTGTTGCTTCGATTGTATTTCAGGATTGGGGGGCAGTCAATTGAGTCCCCAAATCGCCGCGACTTCGCAGGACCCGCCCCTCGACGACTATTCGTTAAATATCCAGAAGCTCGTCACCCGGATCTGCTTCCGATCTGCCCAGTCCTTCACGTTGGTTGCCAGAGAATCGGGCGCGACAACATAGAACGATCCTTCTCCCACCTTCGCTCGTCTGGCTAACGCCTTACACGACTTTTCGGAGACGCTAGAAGCCAACCCGTCCCGATTGATAACGTACCAGAAAGCCTCGCGCCACTTCATCGATTTCCATTCCAGGGCGGAGACATGCGGTCGAACGCCATGTACATCATCGGGGGGGCCTGCTGGCCATTTAATGGGTGTGGCTCGCACGTCTAGAAAGTTTGCGGCCTGCGAGACGCGTTCAGCCACCTGGCCTACGAGGTGGTCGAGCTCTGTCTTGGTGTTGTGATTCAAGTGCAACGCGGTATTCAACGTCGCCATTGTTGGGGCCCTCCAGCCATCCAATAAGATGCTACTCTTCGGAAGAGTTAGGGGAAATAGGAATTCCGTCCCCCACATATATGGGAGAACGTTTGTGCTGCATGTGGATGAAAGACCTGCGTGAGATATAATTCCCCCTTTCTCCTAGAAAATAACCTAGCGAGTACCTCTCGGGAGAGCAATGGGTTTTCACTCAGGTAACTGGTATTCCTTTATTCGATACGACGAAGAACAAGATCGGCCGCAGGTCAGCGCTGGGTTGCTGCGGCGCGTGGCTGCCTTCGCAAAACCTTACTGGCGCTGGGTCTCGCTTACCCTTGTCACCATCATTGGAATTTCACTTCTAAGCCTATTACCCCCGCTGCTGATCCGTAATCTGATCGATGACGCCATTCCAGAGAAGGACGTAGCCCGATTGAGCTTGCTCGCGCTTGGGATGATTGCCGTCCCTGTCATCAATGGACTGCTCGGAGTAGCGCAGCGCTATGCCAGCGCAACGGTAGGCGAGGGGCTCATTTTCGATCTCCGAAGCGAGGTCTATGCTCACCTGCAACGCATGAGTTTGCGCTTCTATACCCACACTCAAACCGGCGAGATGATGTCGCGCTTGAATAACGATGTGGTCGGAGCTCAGCGGGCCGTCACTGGAACGCTGGTAACAATCGTCAGCGATTCGATTTCCCTGATCGCCACTCTATTGATCATGGTCGCGCTCGATTGGCGCTTGACCTTGCTTAGCGTGGCCATCCTGCCGCTTTTCATCTTCCCCGCCCGTCGAATCGGACGGGTCTTGCGAAAGCTTGCGCGCGAGCAAATGAATAAGAACGCGCGCATGAACGCCCTGATGAACGAGACGCTCAACATCAGCGGCGCGCTGCTGGTCAAGATCTTTGGACGCTACGACACAGAGGTGGCCCGCTTCCGCGAGCGTGCGGGAGATGTGCGCGATGTCGGAATCCGACAGGCCTTCGTCGGACGATGGTTCTTTCTGTCGCTATCCCTTGTGAGCGCTATTGGCACGGCCATGGTTTTCTGGGTCGGTGGCTATCTGGTCATTGGCGGAGTATTTACGCTGGGCACACTGGTAGCCTTCACTGCCTACTTGCGCAACCTCTATGGCCCACTCATGGCCCTAACCAACGCTCGTGTCGATTTCGCTACCTCCATGGTGAGCTTCGAACGCGTTTTCGAGGTGCTGGACATGCCCGTGGAGATCCAGGATCGGCCAAATGCGATCAAGGTCAGTCACTCGAAGGGCACTGTTCGATTTGAACGGGTTTCCTTCAGCTATATGGAGGAAGGTGGAGCGCAATCAGGGCTGAAAGAAATACAGCGGTTCTCATGGGGTGGGCGCGGAACCTATGTGCCGCCGGAGAAAAAGAAGTCGACCGACAGTAAGGAGAAGGGTGAGAACGGCAGGGAACGCAAGGCTGAAGAACGCCGTTGGGCTCTGAAGGATCTTAATTTTGAGATGGAGGCCGGCCAGATTGTGGCCTTGGTTGGGCCGAGTGGAGCAGGCAAGTCGACCATCACCTACCTCCTACCTCGCCTATATGACCCGACCGAGGGACAAGTCACGCTGGACGGTGTCGATTTGCGCGATATCGCACTTGATTCCCTTGCTGGCCAGGTGGGGATGGTCACACAGGAGACATTCCTGTTTCACGATACCGTGCTTAATAATCTGCTCTATGCAAAGGATGACGCGACGCCCGAGCAGATCGAAGAAGCCAGCCGCGCAGCCCATATCCACGAGTTCATCGAGCAAATGCCAGATGGTTATGACACTCTGGTCGGTGAGCGAGGGTATCGGTTATCAGGTGGAGAAAAACAGCGGGTGGCTATTGCCAGGGTCATCCTCAAGGATCCCAAGGTGCTGATCCTTGATGAAGCCACCAGCCATCTGGACTCTCGATCCGAGTCCCTCATCCAGGACGCGATGGAACGTGTAATGAAGGGCAGAACCTCGCTCGTCATCGCTCACCGCTTGAGCACCATCATCGGGGCGGACAAAATCTTAGTCATGGACCAGGGACGTTTGGTTGAACAAGGGGGGCACGCGGAACTGTTGGCACAAAACGGCCTCTACAAAACGCTCTATGAAACCCAGTTCAAGGCTGAGCGGCGCCTGCTGGACGAAAGCCAGGCAGCGGACCGGCTGCCAACGGCCACAGACTAACACCGCGAGCCTTAGTTCTCCATTTCTAAATTCTCCAATCGAGTCCACCCATGCACCGTCTAATGAGCTTGCACGCTAGAAACTCGTGCAACCTTCTTACGGTCGCTGCGTATATATGAGTAGAACGGAAACGGCTGCCAATGGTGGGTGAGGACGAAAGAGCTTTGATAACTGCAGCCGCGGATGGCGATGACGATGCATTCACCGAGATTGTCGAGCAATATCAAAAGCCGGTTTACAACCTTTGCTATCGGCTGCTGCAGGATCGCGGAGATGCGGAAGACGCCTCCCAGGAAGCATTTATGAAGGCTTATCGAGGGCTCAAGAAGTATGACCCCCAACGTCCGTTTATGTCCTGGATGCTGGCGATCGCTTACAACCAGTGCATCGATCAACTTCGACGGCGACGTATCACGTGGGTTGGTCTCGAGGCGCTGTTTGATCGGTCCGACCAGCAATCGCCTTCTGCAGAGGTCGCAGTAGATGCGAGAGGCGAGGCCGAGGGCGTTCAAAAGGCACTTTCGGTATTGAATACAAAGGACCGAGCCGCGGTTGTTCTGCGGTATTGGTACGACTATTCATACGACGAAATTGCGGAAATGCTCAGTTTGACAAACAGTGCGGTCAAGAGCCGACTGCACCGTGCACGTCGTGAACTTGTAGACGTTTGGACCGCCGACCAGCAAGCAATTGGGGAAGGGCAAAATGAAGTCTCGCCTGCTTGATCATTGGCCGATCGATGAGCGCGACCTGAGCGCTGCTGAGCGAGAACGACTTGAGCACGAGCTCGAGAAATCGCCTGAGTTGCAGAAAGAATTGGATGCTTGGCGCGCGATTGAGGCCTCGTTACAAGAAGCTCCCCTGGTTGAGCCCGAGCCGGGATTTGCTCGCCGATGGCGAGTGAGTTTGGGCGAGAGACGAGAGCGCCGACATCAGCGGCAGGTCAAGTGGCTGCTCGGAGCGCTGTTTATGGGCGCGATTACGGCAATGCTGCTCATTGGCTTGGAAACCCTGGCCTCGCCTGCTCAATTCGGCGCTGCCTGGATCGAGGCCGTTATTCGAGTTGGCCAAACCTTGGATGCAGGTGTTCGCTATCTGACCATCCTGGGAGACGGCTGGCCGGCTCTCCTTGGTGCACTAGCATTGAGCGCTGCCGTGGCATGGATGAGCGTGCTGTGGGTCGCTGCAATGTATCGATATGGTTTTAGTCGAATTCAGAATGGAGTGAGTTGATGAAAAAGTTGGTGTTAGTTCCAGTTGTAGTGCTCGTTGCTGCCCTGGCATTGCCAGGAGCCGCCTACGCGGGCGAGGCCGAACAGGGCCAGGTCGTGTTCGGCGACACATTCACCCTGGAGAGCGGTGATGTGCTTGACGGGGACCTGGTCATCTTTGGCGGATCGGCCGAGCTCGAGCAGGGCTCGAGAGTTAATGGCGACGTCCTGTTATTTGGCGGCAATGCCGAGATCAATGGCGAGATCGACGGAGACCTTGCGCTGCTGGGTGGTAACGCGAATCTGGGTCCATCCGCCGTTATAGGCGGCGACGTGGTTACCCTGGGCGGTAATGTCGATCGCGCAGAAGGTGCAGTTGTCGAGGGGCATTTTCGCTCAGTAGAGGGTTTCAACCGCACGTTCTCCTTTGATTTCCCAAGTCTGCCGGATTTTGACGATACGTTCCGCATCCGACCTTTTGGGCGCAGCAGTATTGGCCCCTTCTTTTCTCCGGCCACGGGCATCCTTTGGTTCGTTCTTCGGACCTTGGTAGTTGCCGCACTAGCCATCCTGGTCGTGCTGTTCTGGCCGAAGCCAGCAGAACGAGCGGGCAGGGCAGCGGTTTCGCAACCGATCGTTGCAGGGGGGCTGGGGTGCCTGACGTTTATGGTGGTACCGATCCTGATCCTCCTGATGGCAATTACGATCATAGGTCTCCCGCTGAGTTTCCTAGCTGTAGTAGCGTTGGTGGTCGCAGTTGTGTTTGGTTGGATCGCGATCGGAGTAGAGGTCGGCCGCCGTATGGTGGAAGCCTTCAACTGGGAAATCCATTCAGCGGCTGCGGCGGGTATCGGTACGCTGGCAGTCGGCTTTGTCATAGGCGGGATCGGACTGGTCCCGTGCGTCGGCTGGCTCGCACCTCTGTTGGTTGGCTCAGCCGGTCTAGGAGCGGTGATCCTCACTCGCTTCGGTTCGCGCGAATACCAGATGGCGTCCGCGAATGCGGAACTTCCGCCGCCTAAGAGCAAGAAAAAAGCGCCGGCTAAGAAAGCTTCCTCCAAGCAGAAGTAGCTGCCGACAGATTATTTAGGGAAAGGGGCCAGCCCGATGAGCTGGCCCCTTTTCGTACTACATTGCATCGGTAGCCTTAAAAATCCGGCTCAAAACAGGCAATTGGTGGCATCTCACGCGGCGCTCCGATATAATCGCCCGAGCCCAATTCTCCGGGGGGGCATGTCCTTCGTTCATCTTCACGTTCACTCAGAATATTCGCTACTTGACGGGCTGAGTCGCATACCGGCCCTGGTAAGTCGCGCCAAGGAATTGAACATGCCTGCGGTAGCGCTTACGGACCACGGGACCATGTTTGGTGCCGTGCATTTCTATAATGCGGCCAAAGAGGAAGGCATCAAACCGCTTATTGGGATGGAGGCATACCTCGCTCCTCGCAGCATGCGCGACCGTGACCATCAGCAAGACAGCCGCGCCGCTCACCTATTGTTGTTGGCGGAAAATCAACAAGGCTATCGGAATTTATTGAAGATCGCGACCGCGGCCCAACTCGAGGGTTTCTACTACCGTCCTCGTATCGACCGCGAGTATTTGGCATCTCACAGCGAGGGGCTAATCGCCACGACCGGGTGCATGTCTGGCGAGGTTCCCCGAGCCCTCGGCCAGGGCCGTCAGCAATTCGCCGAAGAGCGCCTGGATTGGTATTTTGACGTCTTCGGCAGGGATCGATTCTTCTTCGAGCTTCAGAACCACGACATCCCAGAGTTACAAAGCGTGAATCAGGCTCTTTTCGACCTGGCGCCCAAGTACGAGGCGCGCTTTGTAGCGACCAACGATGTGCACTACGTCCAGCCAGAAGATGCCGACCTTCAAGACGTGTTGCTCTGCATACAGACCGGCTCGGTTCTAAGTGACCCGGATCGCATGCGAATGAATAATGACTCCTACTATCTCCGTTCAACACAAGAAATGACAGGATTGTTCGGGGAAGTGGAGGGAGCCATTGAGAACACGCTCTGGATCGCCGAGCGATCCGATGTAGACCTCGACTTCGAGGGCTACCGCATCCCCCCCTTCGAGGTTCCAGAGGGCGAAACTACCGGAAGTTACCTTCGGACACTGTGCAAGCAAGGGCTGGAACGCCGCTACGGGCCACGCGCGAACGAGCCTGAGACTAGAGAGCGGTTGGATTATGAGCTGGGCGTAATTCATGAAATGGGATTTGATGCCTACTTCTTGATCGTGTGGGACCTCTGCAGATTCGCGGCGGAGCAAGGTATCTGGTATAACGCGCGCGGCTCGGCCGCTGGATCCATAGTTGCCTACTGTTTGGACATCACTCTAGTAGATCCCATAGAGCACGGGCTTATCTTCGAGAGGTTTCTCAATCCTGGACGCGTGTCCATGCCCGACATCGACATGGACTTTCAGGACGACCGGCGCGTGGAACTGCTTGACTACACGGCTAAGAAATACGGCGAAGACAAAGTAGCCCAGATCATCACCTTTGGCACATTGGGTGCGAGGGCAGCCATCCGAGATGTCGGCAGGGTTATGGATATCCCGCTTCCGGAAGTGGACAGGATCGCCAAGGTCGTCCCGAATATTCCTGGAAAACCGGTCACCATCCCCGAGGCGCTCGAAACCGTTCCTGATCTTCACGAGGCCTATCAGAGCAGTGACTACATCCGCGAGTTAATCGAGACGGCCGCCAAGCTGGAAGGCGTTGCGCGGAACGCGGGCACGCATGCCGCAGGCGTGATCGTCACCGACAAGCCGATAACCGAATACATCCCCCTTCACAGGCCGACCAAAGGCAGCCAGGAAGACAACCCCATCCGTGCAGTAACCCAATTCGATATGGGAGTCCTAGAATCGCTGGGCCTGCTGAAGATTGATTATCTAGGCTTATCGACTCTGACTGTCATGGCCCGCGCCTGTGAGCTCATCCTGAAACGGCATGGCGTGGCGCTGGACATTCATTCGATCCCCCTGGACGAATCAGAAACGTATGATCTGCTGGGCAGCGGCGATGTCTTAGGTGTGTTTCAGGTTGAAGGTGCCGGGATGCGCCGCTACTTGATGGAGATGAAGCCGCGCAACTTAGCGCATGTGACTGCAATGGTGGCGCTATATCGGCCAGGCCCTATGGAATTCAT
>JAZGCZ010000115.1:0-2537 GCA_036477195.1 Anaerolineales bacterium
GTTGGCGGCGATGCTCGAGTTGAGGCCTTCGACCGTATCCCACCATCTTTCACGACTCGCGCGGGCTGGCCTCGTGAGCGCCCGCGCGGAGGGCTATTATAGCGTATACGAGTTGGAGACCGATGCGTTCGAGAATATGGCTCGTCGTCTGTTGTCGGGTGAGGAATTGCCGATGGTGGCTGCAGGCATCGATCTCGACGCCTTCGATAGAAAAGTGGTGGCTGATTTCTCGCTTCCCGATGGCCAGCTGAAGACCATCCCCGCTCAACGCAAGAAACTGCTCGCGATACTTCGACATATCGTGGCCGATTTCCGGCACGGAGCTCAATACAGCGAGAAGAGAGTCAACAAGATCCTCTCTCGCTATCATGAGGACACGGCTACCCTCAGGCGGGAGCTGGTGGGTGCTGGGCTGATGGAACGTGAGGCGGGGAAATATTGGCGGATCGAAAGCTAGCCGGGGTACAGCGCTCCAGATTGCTAAAACGCGAGACGGGAAAAATACTGGCGGAGTGAAAGCTAGCCGGGGTTACAGCGCTCAGGATTGCTTCAACGCGAGGCGGAAAAAATACTGGCGGATCGAACCGTAGCACAAAGGCTTTGGCCTGGAGCAGTGCCCCCCATCGGGTATTCCGGTTATTCCTACGGCCCCTGGTTCGAAAATCGAGTGTTTGCGACGAGTCCCGTACTTGGGAGGCTCAGGTGCGCTTTCCAGAAATGTAATTCTCCAACTGATTGATCGCAAATTCCTGTTCAGCAATGATGGCCTTGACCAGATCACCAATTGAGACAACTCCGACAATCTTCTCTCCCTCAAGCACAGGCAGGTGACGGATGTGCTTATCGGCCATGATTGCCATAGCTTCTTCAACAGTTTTTTCTGAGCCAACGGTGACCACTTCCTCGGTCATGATCTCTTTTACGGGTGTCTTCATGGACGTCTTTCCATGCAGGACCACCTTGCGCGCATAGTCTCGTTCAGAGACAACCCCCACAAGCTCACCGTCCCGAAGAACCAGCAGCGCCCCGATGTTCTTTTCAGCAAGCAGCTGCAACGCCTCGAAAACCGACGCATCGGGAGAGGTCAACCAAACTTCAGACCCTTTTTGTTCCAGCAGCTGGCGAATTGAAATCATTTCGACCTCCGAGTATCTGAATTCTCCTTGAACATCGCCCCGCGATCCGATCGAATTAGCTAACTGTGTTTAGCGACTTGCGCATCATGCGCTGATTGCGGCGGCGAACCTTGATCTCTGATCCTACGGTAGCACAGAGACTACTGACCTTCAAGCGAACAGTAAACGCCCCTGGCAAGCGGGGGCCATGCACTGTGGCTGCGTCGGACAGGCGTCAGGATGTGTACACCGCATCATCACTGCCCGCTTTACGAAGTGTGTGAGGGCTGCACCTTAGCCAGGATAAAGACGCTAGGGGATAACTGAATCCATTGGCCAGTCGGCTGAAGCACCGAATCCGCGGCCACCAGAGCCCGAGGGGGGATCAATCCCTTAATTAGCGAAAGCCGGAAGTGCGACACAGCCAGCTGGCGCTCGATCGCAAAGCCCGTTTGCAGCAACCACCTGCGCACCGCTTCTGGGTGGAAGTTGTAGTTGAGTTCAACGAATTCAACGGGATCTTGATCAAACGGATTCCAATCTTGCCGGCGACCCAGCCAGCGCAAGATGGCTTTCAGATTGCGCTTATTTGCGAACTCGAGCACAAAACTCGCTCCGCTCCTCAGCACTCTGCGGACGCTGGCGAGTGCCGCCTGGGGCTGGGCCATGTGATGGAATGTGCGGATCATGGTGGCCGCGTCGAACGCACCGGCTATGAAGGGCAGATGGTAGACGTCGCCCACAACATAATCGTAACCACCGTTCGAGCCCAGACGCGCCCGGGCAAATTTCAACTGGGAGAGCGAGTAGTCGAGCAGCGCCACCCGTTGGTAGCCCGCGTAGCGCGCAGTGTGCCGACCCGCTCCGGCGCCGAGCTCTAAAAGATACTCTCCTTCGACAGTCAGCAAGCGCTTGAGCGCGGCCGCTTCCGCCCCATCCTCATAGGCGCGGTCCTCCCGCTCCCAGAATCGCTCCTGGTAGTCGGAACCTTCGTAGTCGCAGATAGGGATTGGGGCTTCGCTCATTTCGCCGCCGAATCCTATTTCCAACGGGTCAATATGGTCTCTCGCTGGAATAGCCGAATGGCCGCCGCCATCAAGGCTACATCGATTACGATCAGCGCCAGCGCGATCAGGAGCACTATCCGCGCGTCGATCAATATCAATCCTGCCATCTGAGCGATGAACACCATCAGAACTGGCAGGAAGACCAGCATAGAAACCTGCTCCGCGGCACGCGGGTCGGTTGCACGCGATGAAACCATCACCGCCACGCTCACGCCGGCCAACGCGAGGAGCGGACCCACAATGAAGACCGCGATCAGCCAGAATGGATCGAGCAGGCTGTCCATCACGCCGGGCCCCACTCTCATCAGAGCCGCTCCAATTACTAAAATCACATAGGCAAGCCAAGTCGCAATCA
>JAZGCZ010000116.1:0-2448 GCA_036477195.1 Anaerolineales bacterium
CGCGGTCGCGATCGCCGCCATACCCGCCAACCCATAGCCGAGTCCGCGTACGAGCCTGGCGCTCACTCCTGATAATCGTTCCGTCTGGCGTGGGAGGGTCGATACGGAGGCCAGGCCGATCGCAAGCGTGCTGAGCACCACGCCGCCGGCGATGAATGCAGTATCTCCAAGGATGGATTCTGCAAGGCGTCCGATCTGGACCGCGATTGCGCCGCCTATCCCTATCCCAATTGGCCAGCCCAGCAGTGTCAGCGAGACACTCGTCAGCGGGCTCCTAATTTCCGACATCAGATTCTGCGCGGCCAAGAAACTGAGGGGGATAGCCAGGATGGCGCCGAACGTTGTCGCCAAGAGCGCGAGAAACACCGTTTCAACAATCTTCTCAAAGACGAGTCCGCCGGTTCTGGAGATCCTTGGTGCGCCCACGTTTTGACGCGCGGTGGCGCGGATCGTCTGCGCTTCCTCAATCGGTTGCCGGTTGGGAAGCTTACCCGTAATCGAAAAATAACCTCTTGAATCCGTTTTGAATGAGCCGAGCTGCAGTTTGACCCCACTTTGCGCAATGAAGTTCACGGGTCCAGAGGTATTGGGAAGGAATTTGAAACCTTCGATTGTCACCGTGTCTCTGGGCCCGGCGCAGGCCGGCGTCACGACGATATAGGCTCCGCGGGTGTCAACATCGATGGGGGGCGCCGAGCCTTGGGGACAGGGCAGGTGGAAGGCCAATTCGACGTCCTGCTCGATCTGCTCATACTCCAGGATATCCGGATGAGCCAGGGCGCGGAGGATCCGCGTCAATTGAGTGAGCCGCACCTCATCCCGCGTGGTTTCGAAGTTGACATCGGTTACCGAGAAACCGAAGGCATACACCACAACCACAGTCATGATGACACCTACAATAATCAGCCATCGCACGACAGGGTTCTTTCGGAGGTTTTTCATCCGACCCGTTCGGCCTCCTGGCCGTAGATCTCTCTAAACTTGGCATCGTCGATCGCCTTAGGGGGTCCGTCGAACATCAGCTTGCCCTCGTTCAGTGCGATCGCTCGACTAGCGTAACGGTGCACTAAATCGAGAAAGTGCAGGCTGCAGACGACCATGACCCCGTCGTTCTGGTTCATGTCCTCCAGGTGTGACATGATGGAGTGTGCCAGGACCGGGTCCAGGCTGGCCACGGGCTCGTCGGCCAGCATGATTTCCGGCTCCTGCATCATCGCCCGCGCGATTCCGACCCGCTGCTGCTGGCCGCCGCTTAATTCATCCGCGCGTTTGTTTGCCTGATCGCCGATCCCCACCCGCTCCAGCTGCGCCATCGCCATCTCCATATCTTTCTTGGAAAAGCGATTGATCAAACTGAGCGCGGAATTTACGTAGCCGAGTCGCCCCGAGAGCACATTCGTGATGACTTTCGAGCGGTTCACCAGATTGAAATGCTGGAATACCATTCCGATCTTGCGGCGGATGTGGAGCAATTCGTCCTGGCTGGCTTGAGTGACATCGACGCCGTTCCAGATCACCTGACCGGCGGTCGGCTCTACGAGTCGATTGATGCAGCGAAGCAGCGTCGACTTTCCTGAACCACTGAGCCCGATCACAGCTAAGAATTCTCCGGACTCGACGGTGAAGCTGACGTTGTCGAGAGCCAACACATCGCCTGGGTAGATCTTGGTGAGGTTCTTGACTTCAAGCATGTGTGCTTAACGCCATCCAAAGGATAGGAGCTGCAGAGATATGGCTCGCGGCCGATGGCGAAATTCTAACCGCAAAAAAAACAAGGAGCTGCCTCAACGGGTGTTGAGACAGCCCCTTCAGGCATCGAGATTCTGATCTTACTCGCCGATGTTTTCCAGCGTGATGCCCTGCTGCTCCATCATGATGCGGATGCCGTCGAAGTTCTCATCGAAGATCGGGCCCGCGCCCGTCCATTCATAGAAGTCAGGCGAGCAGATGGTCTCCGCATTCACCTGGCATGCATCTGACGCCAGATAGGCAATCAGGGCATCGATGATGGGCTGCTTGAGCGCCTCCGGGAAATCTGGCGACCAAGACATGGTGTCGTTGGGGATCTCGGGCGAGATCGCGAGGATACGGACTTTTTGAACTACGTCCGGAGCCTCTTCCCGGATGCCCGCCCGGGCATCCAGCACACGGTAGCCACCGCAGAACAGTCGGTTATCTTCATTGACCGCGCATTCCGATAGCAATTCATCCGGAATGTCGGGTGGATCGCCCGGCTCCCATCGGCCTTCAGGTAGCAGCGGAGCGCTGAAGAAGGTGGTGGCAAAGTCGACCTCGCCGAGGTACACCGCGCGCGCCGAGGACGTGTGGCCACCGGTTTCAACCCGTTCGCCAGGGGTGATCCCCAGGTCGGTCAGCTGAGCCAGGGGAACCAGATAACCGGAGGTCGAACCCGTATCGCCGTAACCCCAGGTCTTGCCCTCCAGATCC
>JAZGCZ010000117.1:0-3575 GCA_036477195.1 Anaerolineales bacterium
CCATTGGCCTCGATCTTGCCTAGCGAAGCCTCGATGTCATCCGTGCTGACATAGGCGAGCACTGTACCGGCGGGGTTGTTATCGCTCACTTCCGTGAACGCTCCACCGATCCCGCCCTCTTCGGCCACGAATTGCACGTAGTTCATGCCCTCATCGACCTCGATCTTCCAGCCAAAGACCGCTTTGTAAAACTCGGCGGCCGCGTTCGGATCGCTGGCCGCGATCTCGAGGTGATTTACCGGATAAGTTGTCATTTTGTCCTCCTTAGACATAAAGGTACCGAACATCATACTAGCACATACGTTCTATTTCGTCAATATTATGCGGTCGGGTATTGTCAGCAATGATCCTGCTCGCTACAATTCCCCTTTGCACAAAGGGTTTGGATTGTACCAATCTGGCGGAGCGAATTTCGCACGCAGCATCCGAATCAGTCGGCCAAACCGAGCCCGCCCCGGTTCGCCTTCAAAGGAGTCAGTAAGGAACGCATGAGTGAGATTCGCTTGATCGTTCTGGACATTGACGGCGTTGTCACCAGCGGCGAAGCGCGGCCGCTTGATCTCGATCTCTTCGCTCAACTTGGCGAGATGAACCAGGCTGCCAGAGATGATTCAAACCAACCCGGTGTGACCTTCTGCACCGGCCGGCCAGCCCCTTACCTCGAAGTCATGCTCCAGGCGATCGATGGACATCTGCCCGGCGTGTACGAAAATGGGGCCGGGATCTACGTTCCAGTTAAATATCAATTCATGCCCCTGCCCGAAATCGAGCAATATCTGAACGGATTTGCGGAGGTCGCCTCTCGCATCGAAGAAACCCTGGTCCAAGACAAGATTGTTTACTTTCAGCCAGGCAAGCACCACAGCCTGACCCTATTCGCAAGTGATCCAAGCCGCACTTCAGAACTCAAGGACCTGACCGTTCAAGCCCTGGGCCCTCTGTCCGAGCGCGTGGATCTGGTCTACTCGACCTCCTGCCTCAATATTCTGCCCCGCGGCGTGGATAAGGGAAAAGGCCTGACTTATCTCGCAGATCAGGTCGAAATTCCACTTGAGAATATGCTCGGGGTCGGAGATTCCGACGTCGACCCGCCATTTCTGCGGATCGTTGGACATAGCGCCGCGCCGGCAAACGCTAATTCCAGCGTAAAGGACCTAGTCGACTATGTTTCGACAGAGACAACCGCCAATGGCGTTCGCGATATTCTTGCACACTTTGGATTGATCAAATGACTGATTGGAAGGTCGCCATCCAGGAAGACATGTTGCCCGGTCCGAGCCTTGAGGACCGCTATGCCCAAGCAGCCGATCTCGGCCTGCAGGGCATCGAGTTTTGGAGCGAGAGTCTTCCCGGGCAAGTAGCGGAAATCGAGCGATTGAGCCAGCGGCGGTCGGTCGTGGCCAGCTCAATCAACAACGGGCGGCGATCCCGCTTCCTGGACCCGGATCCCGAAGAGCGCTCCAGAGCGATGGACGAGCTCTCGGAGGCGATTGAGCTCGCGGGGCGCATCGGCGCGGAGGGCGTTGTATTTGTGCCCCATTTCTTTGACCCGCTGCTGCCCGACCTGTCACCCTACAGGACAGCGGTCGAACTCGAGCTGGCTCTGCTTGGCGCGCAACTTAAGATTCTGGTTGAAGCGGCCGACCGAGCAAAGGTTCGGCTCTTTATCGAGTCGGTTTATCGGGAGGAAACCCACCTTCTGAACCGCTTGGACCAAGCCTCCTCACTGATCGATTCATTGGGGCACGATCGGCTAGGAATTGTGGCCGATCTCTTTCACATGGCACATGAAGAGTCAGATATTCCGGCGGCCATTCTGAAGAATCGGGCGCACATCGGCCACGTCCACCTGGCGGACAGCAACCGTAAGCTTCCCGGACAGGGGGCAACAGATTTCAAGCCTATCCTTATAGCCTTAAGGGAAATTAGTTACGGAGGGTGGTTGGCGCTGGAATGTGGATCACCGGGGCAGAACCAACCCCAGGCCGATCAGTATCTGACGGAGCTGCCGGAAAGTTTGTCGAATCTGTTCAGCTAAGAACACGAGTGCAATCGGAGACGGGCCGCTAACTCTCTCGCTCAAGCTCCTCCAACACTTCCAGCAATTCCATTGGTGTGTGAATAATAAAGTCCGGAACCTCCAACTCATCTTGCGGCACCGAGCCATATTTACCTGACCAATCGATCAACACGCTGATCATCCCAAGATCATTGGCTCCCCCAACATCCCGATCCAATCGGTTCCCCACCATTACGGTCCGCTGGTAATCCCCCTTATCGATGCCCAGCGCATCGAGCGCGGCCAGGAACATGCGCGCATCTGGCTTCTCAACTCCCACTTCCTCAGATATGGCGAAGACATCGAACAGCTCGTGGACTGAGTGCTGGCGCAAGACGTTGGAATAGGTGCCGGGGCGTCCGTCGGCAACCAGCGCCAACCTGTAGCCGCGCCGCTTGAGCTCTCGAAGCAGCTCCTCAGCTCCAGGGATCAATTCGGCGCGGAGCGTGGTGAGGTTCTCGTCCTTGACCTCGCTGGCCTCATCAGCCAACGTATCTCCGAAATCGAGGCAGACTGCGAGGATGCGGTTCACTGGCTGAGCAGTATCGGGACTGCCTGGGGCAGGTCAAGGTAACCTGCGAGGATGCGGTTCTCTAACTGAGCAGCGCCGGGACTTCCTTGGGTAGTTCGATGCTCACTGCGGTGCCCTCTTCGTAAAACTCGTCCGATCTCGGATTGGAAAGATCCACCATAAGTTCGGTTCCATCCCCCTCGACCGCTACCGTGTAGCGGAGGAGGGGTCCGACGTATGCCAGAGTACGCACTCGGGCGGGGATTCCCCCTTTGCCCCCACCTGTGATCCCGATCGCTTCAGGTCGCAGGACAACCGAAATAGCTGCATCCGGATTTGCAGGCGGCTGCTGGCTGTGGATTTTTTGGCCAAGTACTCGAATATCGGCTCCCTGCGCGTTCGATTGTAGTAGCTCCGCAGACACGACATTTGACAGGCCAACAAACTCTGCCACGAACCGATCGGCCGGTCTCCGGTACAGATCAAGGGGCGATCCAAGCTGGGTCAATTTGCCCTGGTTCATGATGGCCACAAGATCCGCAATGCTGAAGGCCTCTTCTTGATCGTGCGTCACGTATACACTCGTGATCCCCAGGCGACGCTGGATATCACGCAGTTCGCCTCGCATGCGCACTCTGAGCTGGGCATCCAGATTTGACAGCGGTTCGTCGAATAGCAGTACCTTCGGCCGGATCACCAGAGCCCGCGCTAATGCCACTCTTTGCTGCTGCCCGCCGGACAGTTGAGAAGGCGATTTCTCCTCCTGCCCTTCGAGCTCCATTAGTGCCAATACCTCCTGCACCTTTCCCGGGATTTCCTTCTTCGGGGTCCGCCTGGCCTTCAATCCATAGGCGACGTTCTCGTAGATATTCATGTGAGGGAACAACGCGTAGCTTTGGAAGACCATCGCGGTGGGCCGCGCATACGGTGGCATCTCGGTGACATCATCATCGCCGATAAGGATCCTTCCAGCGGTCGGATCTTCGAAGCCGGCAATCATTCGAA
>JAZGCZ010000118.1:0-4720 GCA_036477195.1 Anaerolineales bacterium
ACGCGTACAAGATCAGCATCGCATGGTTCAGGAAGCCGTTGAGAGAACAAAAAGAGATTCTGGGAGACGATCCCTGGCCGTACGGTCTGGAGACGAACCGTCGGACCGTTGAAACCCTCATGAGCTATCAGCTCGAACAGGGGCTGATCAACGAGAAGTTACCGTTCGAGGAGCTGTTCGCTTCGAATACCCACCATCTCTAGAATCTTTCTACAAGGCAGTAAACATTAACGCAGGTTGGTTTGGACGTGGCTGGTGCCGCCCGGCACCCCGAATGTGGGGATCTTACGTGAGTCTATAGAAAAGATGGCGAAGGATCCGGCATTTGTCTCCGATTGGGAGAGAACTTACGGCCAGGAATCGGTCCTTCTGCGAGTTCCCATCAAAACGGCGCAGCGGTTGAAGAACGAATTTGTCATGCCTGCAGCCTGGCAGGAGAATTTGCGTAAATTCGTCAGCAGATGATCTCGCCCTTTGCCTCGTGGTCACCCCGGAGTGTCCATGAACGGCGATCCAAAGGATTTCCTATTCGTAGATTCTCGGGTTCTTTTTGCCCATGCCTCAAAAGGAAATTCTTATCATTAACATGCAAGCGGGCGGGGTCGGCAAACTTTGACACTCCTTCCGTGCCGCACAACTTGACCCCTGTGCCCAATCCCAGCTGGAGAATGTCCCCGCAACGCATCTGGGATGCCGGATTTACAGCGTGCCGCATCAGGGTTGGAATGGCCTCCGATAGCCGTTCATGCTACCCTGCTCGGCATGCAAGGGGGTTTCCGAGACATTCCGGATTGAGTGCAGCCGCCTATGCCGGCTTAAGTCCTGCCCGGTTCCAACCGTAACGCTGGGGAAGTCGTTTCGTACTAAACTGATGCATTTTGGGGAGAGATCCATCAACAGAGCAAGACCGATTGGTTTATCTTACTGGTGGACGTGCTGAAGAGACTCTGAGATGTTCGACTCCTATTTCAAGCTGTCTGAGCATGGCTCAAACCTGCGCACAGAGTTGATCGCGGGTGTCACCACGTTTCTGGCGATGGCCTACATCATATTCGTCAATCCAGAAATCCTTTCGGCGTCAGGGATGGATCGGAACTCGGTGTTCGTCGCCACCTGCCTCGTGTCCGCCATCGGTAGCCTAATCATGGGACTTTACGCAAACTATCCGATCACCGTAGCACCGGGCATGGGGCTCAACGCTTACTTCTCCTACACTGTCGTGGGCACCCTCGGCTATAGTTGGCAGGTGGCCCTCGGTGCGGTTTTCATCTCGGGCCTCCTGTTCCTCATCATCAGTGTTCTACCGGTTCGGGAGTGGATCGTCAATTCGATCCCCCGCTCCCAGAAGATGGCAATTTCCGCGGGCATTGGCTTTCTGCTTGGCATCGTCGCATTGGAAAGCGCAGGGGTTATTGTCGCCCACCCTGTGACCCTGGTCACAGTGGGAGACCTTACCAAGCCCATAACGATGCTGGCCGGTTTCGGGTTCCTGGTCATCGTGGCTTTGGATTACCGGAGGGTGCCGGGCGCCATCATCATCGGCATATTGTTGGTCACGGGACTGGGCATGGTCTTCGGTTTCACCCAACCCAGCGGCTTCTTCGCGCCACCGCCGAGCCTTGCGCCTACCCTGGGCAAGCTTGACATTGCAGGCGCCCTCGAGCTGGGCCTTGTGACCATAGTTTTCACGTTTTTGTTGCTGGACCTCTTCGACTCCACCGGGACCTTGATTGGAGTTGCCCAGCGGGCCGGCTTCCTCGACGCCGATGGGCGCTTTCCCCGGCTCAGGGAGACGCTCATCGCCGACAGCGCCTCCACCATGGTGGGCGCCCTACTTGGCACCTCGACTACAACGGCTTACATCGAGAGCGCGGCGGGCATCCGGGCCGGCGGACGGACCGGCCTAACAGCCGTGGTGGTGGCCGTACTGTTCCTGTTGGCGATGTTCTTCGCCCCCCTGGCCGGCAGCGTGCCAGGCTACGCAACTGCCCCAGGGGTGTTGTTCGTTGGTTGCATCATGTCCCGCGGTTTCGCCGAGGTGGATTGGGACGACGTGACGGACTCCGCACCCGCTGTGATCACGGCGATCTCCATGCCGCTCACCTTCTCGATATCCACGGGTATCGGCCTCGGATTCATCGCCTATGCGGCAATAAAGGTTTTGAGCGGTCGGTTCCGCGAGGCCACCCCGGCCGTGATCTTCCTGGCCGGGATTTTCGTCGTGAAGTTCGCTATCTCTTGAGGCAGCTCGGTTAGGTGTCTGGGACATCGCTCCATTCTCCTCTCCTTTGGCGTTTGTCATCAACCTGGTAGATTATGTTCCCTATTCGCCGATATCCTCATTCCAAAGCTCTGGATGTTGGTTGATGAATTTCTCCATAAGATGTCGACACTCTTGGTTATCGACGACCACAACCTCCACTCCTCGTGACTGTAAATAGTCTTCCGGTCCCCGAAACGTGCGGTTTTCTCCAATAACGACCTTCGGTATCTTGTATAGCAGCACCGTACCGCCACACATATCACAAGGAGACAACGTCGAGTACAAAGTCGCTCGGCGATAATCCGATGCTTTAAGACGACCACCATTCTCCAGGCAATCCATTTCAGCGTGCAGCACCGCACTCCCCTTTTGTACACGCTGATTGTGCCCCCGGCCAACGATTTGTTCGTCAATTACTAGTACCGAGCCGATCGGAATACCTCCCTCGGTCACTCCCTTTTTCGCTTCCTCAATTGCTGCTGCTAGAAATTCGTCCATATCACTAGAAGTGACATTACATGTTACAAAAGATGAGGTAGGGTAGAGAAAAGTTTCTGGTGGCTTTCTATACCTGCCGGAGCGTGGCCAGTAGTACCCTGATCTTTATGAGCGGCGTCCAAGTCGCCGGGCCACAATTTTCCTGATCCACCGGATACGCTTTTCGACGGAGGCCGCTTCCCTCTCTACCCTATCGATGGAATTGTGTATCGCGTCAATCTCATCGGAGATACGCTGGACCCTCAGGTTTGTGACATCACGGAACAACTGAGAATTTTTGTGGGCGCGGAGCATAACGTCTCTTTAACGCTGTCGGCAATCTGTGTCAAGATACTTCTCAGTTTGCAATTAAAGCGTCGCTCAATGATGTCCTGAGATGAACTGTCGTTTGTTGGAGCCTGCCAAACACCGCTCTCTAGCCCATTGACATTCCTTCAGGACTTTACTAGTAGAATTGGCAGTTTATATTACGGGAATACTTGGTTTCTAGATTCGGGGCAAATACCGCACGTAATTCCAAAAATTAACAGGAGGCAATAATGCCAAACACCCTTTCGAACTCGTCAGTGGAACGGTATAAGATCGAGGTGGCAGCGTGTACGCGGCTCCTCAATAATGAGGGGATCCTTGAATATAGCGGTCACGTCAGCGTCCGGCTTCCGGACCGCAACACGCTTCTGATCCAATCCTTTGACGCGAGCCGAACCGATCTTACGCCGGACGAGCTATTCGTGATGGACCTGGACGGTAAGATCCTCGACGGGCCATCTGACGCACGACCTGTCAATGAGGTCGAGATTCATTCCGAAGTGTTGCGTGCCCGTGCCGATGTCAACGCGGTCCTGCACTATCACCCCAATATTGCAACGCTGTTTACGATGGTCGAGGGTGTCAAACTGGTGCCGATGAAGAATCATGCATATCGTTGGGGCAGCGGCATCCCGACCCATCCGGAATCTTGGCATATCGATACACTGGAACGTGGCCGCGCCATGGCGGAAACGTTGGGAAAGCATCATGCTGTTATGCTGCGCGCCCATGGTGCAGTAATAGCCTCGGAAAGCATCCCGACGCTGATGGTGGACGCGGTACACTTTGAGGAGAATGCCAAGGCCATGTATGACGCGGCACGGCTAGGCACCTTGAAGCCCCTGACCTCAGAGGAAATTGCCGAGTTTGCCGCCAATTTCAAGCGTGAGAAACACGCGGTCAAGCTATGGCGCTATTTTCTCAGCCGCGGGTTAGAGAGTGGTGCAATACCTAAAGACTGGGGTGAGATGCTGGCACCGACCGAGCGCGTCTGACGGTCAGGAATTGTGTTAGCATCCGCCTGGACCCAATGAGACTAGACGTAAAGGGGATTAATCTTTATGGCCTGGGTCAATGTAGTGTCGGAACAAGAGGCAACGGGCGTGGTGAAGGAGATTTACTCACGCCGCAGGTGGGGATCTGCGCTGGCCGAAATTGTGAAGGTCTTCAGCGTGCGCCCCGAGCTGATGGAAAGGCGCGTGCGCTTCGGCAACCGGATGAGCTTTGGCGCCTCCGGCCTGGGCCGCTACCGTGAAGAGCTGATAGCCGTCAGCATCTCGGCTGCATGCGAATGCCGTTTTTGAGGTATCTCGCACGCAGAGTTTCTGCGTAAGGACGGCGGTGCCAGCCTTGACCTCGCAACACAGATCTCGACTGACTGGCGCAAGGCAACCATTGAGCCTGCCGACTATGCCATGCTCGACTTCAGCGAGAAACTCACGCTCACGCCCAGTGAGATGGCCGAGGAGGACCTTGTGGGCCTGCGGACCCACGGCTTCACCGATCGAGATATCCTTTCGATCGTTCTTGCTGCGGCATATCGCAACTACATTGCTCGCATCGCAGATGCCCTCGGCGTGGAGCTTAATACTACCGTTGACTACGCACCTGAACTGATCCGGGCCTTTGGTGTCGATGACCGCGAGGCCC
>JAZGCZ010000119.1:0-10632 GCA_036477195.1 Anaerolineales bacterium
GCCCTGGCCGCTTTCTCGGCGCCCGAAACCTTGGGCATGCGCAGCGCTTTCATCACACCGTCAAACGCCTGCGCGTCTTTAGTGACCGCGGCCTCGAGATCTCCTCGAAGAATATCCGCCTGCCACACTATGGCTTTGGCCCGATGCTCCACATTCGCATATTTATTCTTTCCAATCGTCAGCCGCCCGACCATGGCCACCAGTGCCGCGGCCATAGCGCCAGACTGGGCGGCGGCTGATCCGCCGCCTGGCGTCGGATCCCCGTCGGCCAGGCGATCGAGGAATGATTCTTCGGTAGTTCCAGCTAGATGGCTTTCGATAAGCTGCCCAGGCTCAAACTCGTCGAGTTGAAGATACCAGGCCGCAGCGTCGATCAGAGCCGCCTGAGGGGTTAGGCCCACCAATTCCGAGCCGTGCACGTCCACTCCATGACGACGCGCCTCACTTCGGATCATTTCAACCACCCGATGGATAGGAGTGCGGGTGAAATCTGTGAGATTCATTGAAACCTGAGCGCGACCTTCTACAAGCAGCCCAAGTGCCTTCACAAAACGAAGGCCGCCGCCAGAGTGGCGCACATGCTTAGCGATCACCTTCGCCACCTCGACGTCTTCTGTGGTCAGGTACACATTAAAGGCAATGAGCGGATTGCGAGCGCCAATTACCGTTGCGCCGGCGGATCCAAGCTCTTTGGGGCCGAAATCTGGAGCGCGGTCCGGGTTCTCAACAATCGAGAGCTTGAGCTCCTCATACTCGCCGCGGCGGACGTCTGCCAGATTAACTCGATCGGGTCGAGTGGCGGCAGCTTCATATAAATAGACCGGGATACCAAGATCGTGTGCCACCCGCTGGCCGAGCTCGCGTGCTAACTCCACACACTCATCCATGGTGACCTCTCGGATTGGAACAAATGGAACCACGTCGGTAGCCCCAAGGCGAGGGTGCTCCCCTTTGTGCGATTCCATATCAATCAGTTCAGCTGCTTTCGAAATTCCGGCATAAGCTGCATCGGAAGTTGCCCTCGGTGGCCCAATGAAAGTAATCACGGTGCGGTTATGATCTTCGTCGCTATGACGGTCGACCAGATGGATCCCATCCACAGATTCGATGGAGGCCGCAATTGCATCAACGACCTCGGCCCGCCGGCCCTCCGAGAAATTGGCTATGCACTCAACGAGTTTCATTATTCACCTGAGAGGCGGAATCAAACACGGGAAGGATTATAGTCAGCGATTGGCCGCAAACCTATGTAATGAATCTGGAGGGATTTAACTTAGGGCTGGGCTTGAAGATCCAGACCGCTGGGATCAAGGATCCGAATCCGCTTGCGCCCGATCTCTACCCAGCCATGAGATTTAAATTCGTTGAGGGTTTGGGTAGCCGTTTCTCGGTAAGTGCCCAGCATTTCGGCCAGGTCTTGGTGTGTGTAGCCTTCGATCGTGTCACCGGAATTGCTTTCACTGGCCAGGTCTTGCAGCAGCGCGGCCAGACGCACGGGAATGCTCTTGAATGCCAGGTCTTCGAGTTTGGCTTCGGTCTCCCGCAATCGGATGGCCATGCTTTCAAGAAAACGCAAGGCTACCTGGGGCTTCTCTTCGACGATTCGCTCAACATCCATTCGGCTCATCACACAAAGGGTGCACTCACCGACGGCCTCAGCGAAAGTATTGTGCATCCCCTGGCCGACGAGGGACATCTCGCCGAAAATGGCGCCTTTATCTAAAACCGCGACAACTAGCTTTTTGCCTTCTGGAGAGAGTCGATAAAGTTGGACGCGGCCCTTCTTCAAAAGAAAGAGCACCTCGCCTGCCTCATCCGGGCCATAAAACACGCGGCCAGGCTCGCAGGTACTCATGGTCGTGGAGCGGTCCATCTCTTCCATCTCCTGATCGGTGAGATCTTGGAAGATTTCGATTTCGGATAGCGCTTCGAGCTTAACGTTCTCCATTGGAATTTCCAGTCAGGGCAGCCTGGTCTCGAGTCTTTCGAACAATTCCGCTTCGCTCGGATTTCCGAGAAAGAGCGTAGCACCGTCCAGTAAATAGGTCGGCACGGCAAAAACGCTGTCAGGCTTATCGCCGGCGAGTTCGATCAAATTTACTTCCACCTGCGGCATTCGCTCGCGGACCTGCTCGGCGATCTGCCGGGCGTGGTCACAAGTCTCGCAATAGTCGTCGATGTAAATGTCAAGTCGCATTCAGTTTCCTCGCTGTCCGGGCACTGCCCTCGCCCCCGGCTTCGGGCTCCTAGCGAGCCTAGCACAGCGATTTGTTGCGGCAGGTAAGGCCACTTACAGGCCGCACCCGCTGATAGAAACTGATAGACCTCCGATTATAACCAGCCCATTGTCTGCGTAAGATAAGGGTTACATAATATAGAGTATGTAGCATTCACGAAGCTTACGGAGCGTGTGATCGCAGCTCAAAGAGGGAATTGGATGAAGAAGTATCAGGCAATCGCTATCGTGGCAGCTCTCCCGTTATTGGCTGCCGCGTGCCAATCGGAACCCTTGCCAACTGTGCAGGCGGCGACGGCTGCTCAGCCTCCCACCGAGGCGCCGGCCTTCCCTCAGGAGAGCGAGGCTCAGGCACCCACTTCGGAGCCAATTGCCCCCGTTGAACAAGAGCCAGCAGCTCCCGTTGAGGTGCGCGAGGGACTTGTAGCTACAAATCCGGCCACCGTTCACTTAGCCAGCGGGACCCCGACGCTTGTCGAATTCTTCGCATTCTGGTGACCGACCTGCCAGCGAATGGCGCCCGTCGTGCACGGGCTTGAAGCAAAGTACACCGGGAAGGTCAATTTCGTGTACTTAGATATTGATGATCCGAATACAACACCCTTCAAGTCGCAGCTCGGCTATCAGTATCAACCGCATTTGTTCTTGCTGGACGGGGCGGGGAATGTGCTGATGCAGTGGGTCGGGTTCACAAGCGAAGGGGAGCTGGATCCTGCGCTCCAATCTGTCTCGGGCTAGCTCTCTCAAAATACGTGGGATTTAGGCGCCGCGGCTCCGCTTAGGGGCCGCGGTTGCGCGTTTATGGGGGGGTTCATATAATGCGCAGCGAGGTAATTGATAAACGCGAGCTGCTTACAGGCTTAAAAGCCCATTGCAAGCGGCAGGGGGGGTTCTAGACTGTTCAATGTGCTCCGCAATTGGAGCGCGAACTGAATGACTAGCAACAAAGGCAACCGTTCGGACCAAGGAGGGACAGGATGAGCGAAGACAAGGTAAAGCGGCTTAATTTGATGCGGTTCTGGCTATTTGGAACGTTTGTGATCGTATGGGCGGCCACGTTTGCATTCACATTTCTGTGGATCGACCCTGTAGGCGCAAGCATCACAGATGTCGTCGTGACGGCGCTTCCCGTCTGGGTCATCACCGCCGTTTTAGCCGTAGTTTGGTATGTTGGCTATAAGTGGTGGCTAACTCGCGATGAGGGACAGATGGTCCCAGCCATGGCGGAACCAGCAGCCCCAGCCGCGCCGGAATCGGCAACGCCTCCAGCCGCGCCGGAATCGGCAACGCCTCCAGCCGCGCCGGAATCGGCTTCGCCTCCGGCTCCTTCTGAAACTCCGAGCTATTCCCCGCCTAGTGAAGGCGGCAACGAAAGCTAGCTCAGTTTAGCAGCAGCACATCGTCGCAACTCTAAGAGGCTGTCTCGAAAGTAGTCTGAGGCAGCCTCTTTCATAATTCAATCCCCAGCTAGCGCCAGGCAATCATCAAGTGCTGGATTTCACCCGTCCCTTACTCAATCCCCAGCTAGCGCCAGGTAATCATCAAGCGCTGGATTTCACCCCTCCCTTACTCAATCCCCAGCACGCGCCGGGCAATCACCAAGCGCTGGATTTCACTCGTTCCCTCGCCGATCGTCATCAGGCGGGCGTCCCGATAGATCCGCTCCACCGGATATTCGGCACTGTACCCGTAGCCACCAAGGATCTGAATCGCGTTTCGACACACACGTTCTGCCATCTCAGTAGCAAATAACTTGGCCATGGATGCTTCTTTGCTGAATGGCAGCCCGGACTGCTTGAGCCATGCGGCTCTGTAGACCATCAAACGCGCGGCATCGATTTCGGTGACTGCGTCCGCGATCATCCACTGGATGGCTTGAATTTGGGATAGCGGACCTCCGAAGGCCTGCCGTTCCCTGGCGTATCGCATGCCTTCCTCAGCAGCAGATTGAGCCAGGCCCACCGCAAGCGCCCCGATTGAAACGCGGCCTCCATCCAGAGCCTCGAATGTTTGATAAATCCCATCCCCAGGCTTTCCTAGCAAATGATCCTCTGGCACCTGAACATTTTCGAATGTCAGCGCATGGGTGGGGGAGGCCCGAACTCCCATCTTCTTTTCTGGGGGATGGATGTGGAGTCCCTCCGTGTCCGTGGGCACTACGATGAGGCTCAACGCCCTCGATCCCCCATTAGGGTCAGTACGGCATAGGGTAACAATCACGGGTGCGATGCTGGCATTGGTTATCCAGGCTTTGCTGCCATTCAGCACCCACTCACCCCCGGTGAGCTCTGCACGGGTCTTGACACCGCCCATCAGATCTGAACCCCCTCCAGGCTCCGTCAGGGCCAGCGAACCGAGGCCCTTCGAGCCGCTCACCAGATCGGGCAGCCAACGCTGCTTCTGCTCATCGGTGCCGAAGAGCGCGATCGGTGCACAGGCGAGCCCATTGTGGGCTGAAACGCTCAGAGCGGTGCCGCCATCGGCCCAACCAAGTTCTTCGATGCCAATGGCACTACTGATCGCATCGATGCCTGTCCCGCCATACTGCTCGGGCACATTCAAACCCAGCAATCCCAACGGCCCCATCTTCTCAACGGCTCCCGCGTTGAATTCTTGCCGCTCATCCATCTCTGCTGCCATGGGTTTGACTTCCTGGGCGCAAAACTCATGAACTGCCTGCTGCCACATGCGTTGTTCTTCGGTTAGCTTAAAGTCCATTTTTGTTCTCCACGGAAGTTATATTGCGCATAGCCAAACTAGAGGTTTCTTTTCCAACGAGCTCCGGCTGGGAGGCAAACAGGTTGGCCATGACCTCATCCAACCCAGCCGGACAGGCGCGTGAGATAGCCACTCCCTCGTCGAACCCAGTCTGACTATTTCTCTTACCCATCTTTTAGGGCTGCAATCTCATTCAACGTTTCAGGATTTTGCAATGCTGATATATCGCCATAATCCTGACCAAGGTAGGCGGCGCGGATCATGCGCCGCATCACCTTGGCATTGCGGGTCTTCGGTAGATCGCCCACGAATCGCACCTCGCTTGGGGCAAGAGGCTTGCCCAGTTCGGTGGCGACTTTTTCCCGAAGTTCTCTCGCCAAGTTGTCCGAGGGCTTGGCCTTGGGTGTCAGAACACAGAAGGCGACCGGAACACTGCCTTTTATCTCATGGGGAACGCCAATTGCGGCGGCCTCCACAACGGCTGGGTGGGCAACAAGAACGGATTCCAACTCAGCCGGGCCGAGGCGCTTGCCGGCTACCTTGATCGTGTCGTCAGATCGCCCAAGGATGTACCAGGATCCGTCTGGATCGACGGCAGCAAAATCCCCGTGCACCCACACATCAGGCCAGCGCGACCAGTAGGTCTCCAGATATCGTTCGGGGTCCTTCCAAAAACCGCGCGTCATACCAATCCAGGGAGATTTGATCACCAATTCGCCCACTTGATCTTGAATGGAATTTCCCTGCTCGTCCAGTACATCTGCGGCAATTCCTGGGCACGGGCCGGAAAATGCGGTCGGCTTCAAGGGCAGAATCGGGTTGCCCATCAGAATACCTCCTGATATCTCGGTTCCACCCGAGTAGTTGATGATCGGGCGGCTGCCGCCTCCGACCTCTTGAAACAACCACATCCAGGGATCGGGATTCCATGGTTCGCCTGTCGAGCCAAAGAATCGCAGCGAGGAGAGGTCGTGGGACTTGAAGGGCTCTTCGCCGTGTGGGATCAATGCGCGTACCAGTGTGGGTGAGATACCGAGGCTAGCAATCTTATGGCGCTCCACAAGATCCCAAACTCGATCGGGTCCAGGAAAGTCAGGAGCGCCGTCGTAGATGACAAATGTGCCCCCGAGCAGAAGCGCGCCAAACACTAGCCAGGGACCCATCATCCAGCCCATGTCCGTCATCCAGTAGATCCGGTCGCCGGGATGGACGTCCATTCCAAACGCCATGTCTTGGGCGGCCTTAATCGGAAAGCCACAGTGCGTATGGAGCGCGCCCTTCGGTTTTCCAGTCGTGCCGGAGGTGTAGATCACCATCAAGGGGGCCTCGGCCTCCGTATCTTCGGTCTCCGCTTCAGTGGCCCTGCCTGCGAGCAAGGACTCCCAGGTCAAGTCCCGCCCCTCACGCAATTCGATAGGCAGACCGACATGCTCATAGATCACGACATGTTCGAGGGAAGGGCAATCACGTGCGGCCTGATCTGCGACCTTCAACATCTCAATGGTTGACCCTCGGCGGGGAAAGCCATCGGCGGTGATCAATGCTTTAGCGCTTCCATCTGCAAGCCGGGAGGTCACGGCTCCAGCCCCATAACCTGAAAACAGCGGCAAGATAACCCCACCTATCTTCGCAGTCGCTAGCAGCGCAATCACGATCTCCGGCACCATCGGCATATAGATTCCGATAGCATCGCCAAGACCCAATCCTAAAGAGCGCAAGCCGCCGGCTGCCATGTTCACCTGTGTGCGAAGTTCCCTGTAGGTGAGCGAGCGCACCTGGCCGCCTTCTCCTTCCCAGATCAAGGCGTATTGAGAATCTGTATCGGTCCCTTCATATTTGTCGAGGCAGTTATGGACGATATTCATTCGCCCATCCACACACCACTTGGGCCACGCAATCCCCTGCGACAAATCAACGACCTTGGAATACGGTTGAGAAAACTGGATGTCCAGATATTCGAGCAGAGCCTCGGTGAACCAAGCCACGTCGTTAGTAGAACGATTCATGAGCGCCTCAAAGTCGGAAAGCGAATGTTGGCGCATGAATTGCGTCAAGTGGGCGCGCTCGGTGTAATCAGGTCCGGGCTCCCAAACGACAGCACCACCAAACTCAGAGTCGAGACTCATCTGTTGCACCAAGCCGGGATAAGAAGATCGCTCAATGACCTCACAGTCGCAGGGTCAAGGTTCATGAATTGCACCAATCTGGAAGAAGGAGATCCATCATTGACCTCACCGCCGCGGGGTCAAGGCTAATGTATTGTGCCAATCTGGAATGCGGAGATCGCTCTCCGACCTCACCGCCGCAGGGTAACCGAAGATTCTAGGGATTCGATTGCTCTGCATAGTGTTGAACCAGCTGCAAACAGATCTCGGCATTGGGAACTGCGCTAGCGCGAACGTGAATTGGAGCCCCTTTCTTGTTGGTCTTGATAACAATTTTTCCATCTTTCAGTTGGGCAGCGGTTACCTCGCCCCAGCTGAACCGCCGCTGACCTTTCGCCACTCCTTCGGGCCGGACCTGAAGAGGACCGAATGCTATCGGCTGCCCATTTCGCAGATGTGTAAAGTATTCATTCAACAACCGAGGATAAACATGGCGCTTAACAGTCGTGATGAGTTGGGCCAGCCCTGCCAAAGTATCTGGAAATCGCTGCCTACGCCCAGACGCAAATTCCAAGCGCAAACTCGAGCGACTTCCCCAGATCAAACCCAGCACACCGTAAGTGACTCCCGAGACTAAAACAGCCTGGATCTCGCTCCAAGGGACGGTTGATATACGGTTTCTACGCCGGATTTCAAGCCCGTTCTCAAAGGAGGTCACTGCGAGCCAGTTCCACCGAAAGACCCACGCAGCTCCCACAAGCCCGATCGTTAGGAACAGTAAGCCACCCACCAACCAGGCCGCGCTCCAGCGCCAGACGACGGCGGGGCCGTAGTTACTTAACGCAAAGATCCAGCGGTAAACGCCAATCAACAAGAACCCGCCGCCGGCCACCAGACCCAAGCTCGCCATCACAAGATGCAGCCGCCGCTCTCTGCGGCGAGCCTTGTGAAGCATCAAAGCGGTGCCCAGCTCGTTCACAGATCCAGAATTCGTATGGACGTAATGGAGGCCATAAAGATGATGCCCCCTACGACAATAGATCCAAGCGCTGCGGAACGACGCTCGGTTGGAGAAAACGCCACTCCTACTCCAAGCCCGATGGCAACCATTCCGGCTCCAAGCGCACTGGACAGCAAAGGCAGCAAAAGACTGTCATTGGGAATGATGAAAGCGGCGAGAATGATCAAGCCTCCTGAGATCCCGGCCCAACGAGCGTAAGTTTCGAGTCGTGCTGTCTGGTTAGGAACCATGTCCGGAATGTCGGGCATACCCGGCTCCAAGCCGACCGTCCCCTGGGTGCCGTACAGCATTCGATAGAACAAGAGCTGGTTCCATGCCATCACGACCAGAATTCCGCGCACAAATGCGAGTGCCAGACTCTCGATAAATCCAGCCTCGAACATCAGAACTATAGGATCCAGAGCAAGGATTTCATTGATGCTGGGCACCAGTCCCAAGAGCGAAAGTCCCCAGGTAACGGACACAAGCCCCAACAATGCCGGCTGTAAGCCCAAAAAACCTCCGCTCCGGTCAGAATTCGGAGCGGCGCTTAAGACAAGGAGTACCAGTCCGGCCAACCATTGAATAGGAATTACTCTCGGGGCTGCGAGAAACGTCAGCGCCGCCATGCCTACGAAGAGTGCGGCCCAGCCGAAGAGGATGCGTCGCAGTCGGCTGACCGCTCGCAGCAGGTTGGGGTGGTCAGGTGAGAGGCTCTGGGGCAATGAGGGTTCCGCTTTGCCAGCTAATCAAGCGTTAGCTTCTCGCGGGATGAAATATACGTCGGTTGGCTTGAGTTTGCTGTTGCGGAGGAAGCGAGGCTCCACTTCCATCCCAATCCAATCCAGCGAGGCAGCCATGGGGTCCATACCAACCAGGCGTGTCAGAAAGAGAGTATCCACGCCCTCATATTCGATCAGAGCCAAGATAAAAGGAGTCTCCGGAAGAAATTCTTCCGATCCGAAATGGCAGACCGTAAAGGCGTGTACGCTGGCCTTCCGGTCGGATATTTCGATCCACTCCGTTTCGTCGCCGGAATACATGTCATGGCCGCGAGGCGTAGCGTAGGTGTAGCCGGATTTCGGATCTCGGCTTGCCAGCAGCCGCTTGTTGGATACGGCCGCAAACCACGGGCTGTCCTGCCCGTAGGAATGTAAATACGTGATCTTGTAATCCTGCTCAATTTGAAGCGGTGCCATGCGCTTTAGGAACGCCAGCGCGTCCGGATCGGATTCATTCGGGAACGGAATGCCGTGAACGACATATCCGCCCAGGGTCTCAGGCCGTTTCTTAGGCAGTTCACTCATATTTAAGCCTCCCGCTCCAGGATACTGACGGAAACGTAAGTGCCGGTTCCTGCGTGGGAGTGAATCGCACCGCGCTTGGCATCCTTCAATTGCAACGTATCATCCTCGAAATGGACGCCGACCGAGCCCTGTAGCTGCCACATTGCAAAGACGCCTTGCATCAAGCCCGTGGCTCCAACCGGGTGGCCGCACGCGATCAGACCGCCAGAGGGGTTAACGGGACACACTGGATCGTGATTGAGGTCCAGGTCATATTCGATGTTTGGCATGAAGGCCTTACCCGAGACCGCGAATTGCCCGCCCTCTCCGTATCGACAGAGGCCGAGGTCCTCGTAGGTCTGTAGTTCGCTTGAGGTGTAGGCGTCGTGAAGCTCGATGAAATCTAGTTCCTCAAGCGGATCAGAGATGCCGGCATGTCTGTATGCCATATTGCCCGCGGTCCGCCCAGCACGAAAGGAGTGCACCCCGGGGTAGCGAGTGCCGTGATCCCAGAGCTCTTTGTAATACGCTCGAGTCTCATCGGAACCCTTCTCTTGTTCTGTAGCGTAATCCCGCATGAACGTTTCGTAATCTACTTGCGGCCGATCAGCCATTCGCATCGCATCCGTTCCACGGCCGATCCCGGTTATCCGGACCAGCGGTCGGCGGATCTTCGCCCCGGCGGCCTCAAGTCTTTCTAGCCCTTCCTCGGAGACAAGTATCGTGACTGCCGCGCCGTCCGACATGACGCAGATATCCAGGCGGGTAAGCGGCCAGGCCACCATAGGTGAATTGCGAACATCCTCGATCGAGTAGCGATTGCGCTTCTGCGCGTAAGGGTTGTAATAGGCATTGATGTGGTTCTTGACGGAAACGGCGGCCATTTGCTCGACGGTCGTGCCGTACTCTTTCATATGGCGCGTCACCATCATGGCGTAGTATCCGGAATAGAACCCTCCAACTGGATAGTCCCAGGAGACATCCGAGGCCAGCGCGATAAACTCGTTACCTTTCCAGGTCTCGACATGGCTCATGGTCTCGAACCCATACGCCACACAGACATCCATGTGTCCCGAGGCGACCGACTTCCAGGCTTCCTGGAAACAAAGGCCTCCAGTCGCGCCGCCGCCCTCAACTCGGTGGCTGGGTTTCGGGCACAGTCCTAAGTAGTCCTGGGCCATAATGCCCGACATCAATTGCCGGCTGAAGTGGTCAGAGAAATAAGAAGCCACCGAGCCATCCACCAGGGAGGTGAAGGTGGGAAAATCCAACCCGATGTCTTCTATC
>JAZGCZ010000012.1:0-7067 GCA_036477195.1 Anaerolineales bacterium
GAGGAAGCCATGGCCGCCTTGCAGCAATTGACCGCGCCGGAGGCGCAGGCTGTGAGAGGCGGGCGCCGCCAAACCGTTCCGGCGCGCGAGATCGTGGTCGGGGATCTGCTCCTATTGGAGGCCGGCACCTATGTCCCCGCGGACATGCGCCTTGTGGAATCTGCAAACTTAAGGATTGAAGAAGCAGCGTTAACCGGGGAGTCGGTTCCTGTGGATAAGGACGCAGATTTGGTGCTCGGATCCGAGACCCAATTAGGCGAACGACGCAACATGGCCTATAGCGGAACCCTGGTTTCCTATGGGCGAGGTAGGGGAATGGTCGTGGCCACCGGCATGGAATCTCAGATCGGCCAAATCGCAGAGATGCTCCAATCGGTTGAGACAGAACCCACTCCGCTACAGCGAAAATTAGATCAGCTTGGGAAGGTCTTAGGTTGGGCCGCCCTGGCAGTGAGCGGGGCAGTTTTTCTCTTGGGTTGGGCGCGCGGCATTGAGCCGCTGGAAATCTTCCTGGTGGCGGTCAGTTTGGCAGTCGCCGCTGTGCCGGAAGGACTGCCTGCAGTAGTGACCGTAACGCTGGCGCTTGGGATGCGCGAGATGATTCAGCGCAATGCATTGGTGCGCAGGCTCTCATCCGTCGAGACACTGGGGTCTACAACGGTAATCTGCTCCGACAAAACTGGCACTCTTACACAGAACCGGATGACGGCCACCCAATTGTGGGTGGATGGAATTAGTTTCGAAATCCACGCAGGAGCCGAAGATTCGGGAAACGGAGCGGGTTCTCAGGATGGGGTATTCCACGTTGACGGCTCGCAAGTGGATTTGTCTGATTACCCCGCCTCCACTACCGCCCTATGGGTGGCTGTGCTGGATAATGACGCCGAGTTTGAGACTAGCGACGATGGCTCCTATCGAGTGGTGGGAGATCCGACTGAGGTCGCGCTCATCGTAGCCGCCAATAGGGCCGGTGCACGCCGGAACGAATTGGAGCAGGCCTACCCGCGCATCGATGAGATCCCCTTTGACTCTACCCGCAAGCGTATGACCACCGTGCACAAGGTGTTGAAGCCCAAGCCTGAGGATGCCAGCCCCTTTTACGACGGCAGCCTGCTTGAGTGGGAGGTAGCCGCCACAAAGGGTGCGCCGGATGTGGTGCTGGATCTGTGCACGCATTACCAAACCATCGAAGACAACAATGAACCTCTGGACGAGGCGAAGCGCCAACGGATTCTGGATGCCAATGAAGCCATGGCGCGTGAAGCACTGCGCGTAATCGCGCTCGCATATCGGGTCGAGAGAGATGTCCCCGACAAGGCCACGCCCGAGACGGTGGAGCGTGATCTGATCTTCGTTGGACTCATCGGCATGATCGATCCTGCCCGTCCGGAAGTACCGCCAGCGCTTGAGTTGGCGCGTAAGGCGGGAGTACGCACGGTGATGATTACCGGCGACTACCCTGACACGGCACGAGCCATCGCGGAAGACATTGGCTTGATGCGGGAGGGACACCAGGTCCTGACAGGCCGGGCCCTGGACGGGATGGACGCCGAGCAGCTCATGGAGGAGGCCAAGCGGACAGATGTCTTCGCGCGCGTGACCCCAGAGCATAAGGTGCGGATCGTTACTGCGCTGAAGGACGCCAATCAGGTAGTGGCAATGACCGGTGATGGGGTCAACGATGCTCCGGCGCTCAAACGGGCAGACATCGGAGTCGCCATGGGTATCACCGGTACCGACGTGGCAAAAGAGACGGCCGACATGGTGCTCACCGACGACAACTACGCAAGTATCGTGGCCGCGATCGACCAGGGTCGCGTGATCTACGCCAACATTCGTAAGTTCGTCTTTTACTTGCTTTCCTGCAATGGGGCTGAGATCCTGACCATTCTGATCGCCATCATGGCCGGATTCCCATCTCCCCTCACCGCCATCCAATTGCTCTGGCTAAACCTGGTCACCGATGGAGCACCCGCTCTAGCGCTGGGATTAGAGAAGGGAGAGCCGGACATCATGGATCAGCCGCCGCGCCCGGCGAGTGAGGCCATCATCAATCGTGAGATGTGGTCGCGGATCGGTATCCAGACCCTCGCCATCGGGACCGTGTCGCTCGCGGCTTATTTCATCGGTCTGCGCTTCTTTCCGGAATCAGCCAAAACAATGACCTTCGCTACAATCGCATTCTCGCAGTTGCTGCAGGCATTCGCCTACCGCGCCGACCGCTACCCGCTGCTGAAGATCGGAATTTTCACCAATCGGGCGATGCTGTACGCGGTCGCCACATCGACCTTGCTGCTGTTAGCCGTAATATATGTGCCTTTCCTGCAACCGATCTTCGATACCGTCCCGCTCGATGCAACTCAGTGGGCCATCATCATTCCCCTGCTTCTGGTTCCTGCCATCGTCGCGGAATTAACAAAAGCGTTCCTATCTCGAGGCTATAATTTAGGTGCAAGCACCCCGTAAATTGATATTTGGCACTCGTAGGGTTCATAAACTTACAGAAGTTGGCTCACCGTATGGGTAGGTTTATTCGTGAACCTATTCTTTTTTGGCGAGGAGCATCAATGACGACATCGATATTTCAGTCCATCCGCGGGAACTTCCGGATCGGAGCCATTATTGTCGTGGCTTCTTTGGCTTTGGCGGCGTGTGCGAGCACTGCCCCGGATCCGGAAGGCGTGATCCGAGTGGCTATGCAACCCATGGTGCAAACGGACCCGGCCTTCATCTCTTCTGACAGCGAGGTGCTGTTTGCAAATCATGTGTACGACTACTTGGTGGATATCAACCCCCAAAACCAAATCATCCCCAGGCTTGCCTCCGAATGGTCTGTAAGCGATGACGGCTTGGTCTACACCTTCACGCTGGAGGAGGGTGTGACTTTCCACGATGGCAGTCCATTGACTCCGGAGGACGTTGTCTGGACTTTGGATCGGCTGCGGGATGAAGATATAGGATCGCCTACCTCCGATCTATACGCCAATATCGAGGCGGTTGAGGGGGTCGGGGATAACCAGGTGAGGTTCACTTTGGATACGCCGAACCCATTCTTCCTTTTTGACTTGAGCGACAACCATGCCTTGATTCTCAAAGCCGGCACCGAAGACCCAGCGACCGAGTTCAATGGAACGGGTCCGTTCAAGGTGGAAAGCTACAGCGCAGAGGACCGGATCGTCCTCATCGCGAACGAGGATTATTTTGTTGAGGGTGTACCAAGCCTGGCCGGGATGGAAATCGTTTTCTTCAACGAAGATACCGCCAAGGCGGACGCCTTACGTAGCGGTCAGATCGACCTAATGCTGCGGATGAGCACTGCCCTCTTCGAAAGTCTCAAAGACGCCCCAGGCGTCGAAACCTATGACATACCTACCAATGGCTTCGATCTTATCCGCCTACGCTCAGACCGGGCTCCCGGGAACGACCCGCGCGTTATTCAAGCATTTAAGCTGGCAACCGATCGGGATGAGATTCTTGAACTGGTTCAGCAAGGATACGGGGCGGTCGGACGAGATAGCCCCATAGGCCCGCTGTACGCTGATTACTATTCGGAAGCCGTGCAGATTCCTGAGCGAGATGTTGAAGCCGCTCGGGCTCTCCTGTCAGAAGCCGGATATGAAGACGGCCTGAAGATGGAATTACACACGCCGGATACAGGAGGTCGGCCGGATCTCGGTGCGGTGCTGAAGGAGCAGTGGCGGGAAGCCGGCATTGACATTGATGTGATCGTTGAGCCAGAGAGCGTGTATTATGGCGACGAAGGCTGGCTGGAGGTCGATCTCGGGATCACAGGCTGGGGATCGCGCCCAATTCCTCAGTTCTACCTGGATGTGATGCTGAAATGCGGGGCGGTCTGGAACGAATCCCACTTCTGCGATGCGGAATTCGATGGGCTGACGGATATCGCTGGCTCGACACTGGACGAGGCCGAGCGCACGGCAGCTTATCAAGACATTCAGCGCATATTGATCGAGCGTGGGCCGGTCATCATTCCCTACTACTTTGCCCAATTCGGGGCGATTCGGGAGGGCTTCGACGGTTTCGAGCTCAAGGCGTTTGCAGGCCGTACAGATCTGAGCCGAGTAAGCCTATCGCAGTAAGTTTCGAGTGACCATGGGAACGACAACAGCGGGCGCCACCCCCGCTCGGGGCTGGCGCCCGCTTACTGTGCTGACCGGTCTGTATCGTCGGCCGGCCTCCGCGGCGGGTACCACGATTGTTCTAATCTTTCTGTTTATGGCACTGATTGGGCCAGTCATTGCGCCCTATGATGTGAACGAGCAAATCGCCTCCGAAGCTAGACAGCCCCCGTCGCCGAACCACTGGTTCGGCACAGACCACCTCGGCCGGGATGTGTTCAGCCGCGTGCTTTTCGGCGCACGGGAAATATTGCTGCTGGCCGGCCTAGGCACATTAATAGCGGTTGTAGCTGGAACGGCCATCGGCCTGATCAGCGGCTATCGTGGCGGGATCTTCGACGAGGCCCTGATGCGAGTATTCGACAGCCTGCTGGCTATCCCAGCCTTGTTGTTAGCGCTTTTGCTTCTCGGGCTGGTAGGGCCTGCGCGCAATGCAGTACTCGTCGTCATCGTGATTGTCTACACGCCGATCGTGACCCGCGTGGCCAGGAGCGTCGTGCTGTCGGCCAAGTCGAAAGGCTTCGTGCAGGCGGCCCGCATGCGCGGCGAATCGCAAAGTTGGATTCTTTTTCGCGAGATCCTTCCCTCTGCATACCCTGCGCTAACAGTCGAAGCCGCGCTGAGGTTTTCGTACGCTATCTTCCTCATCGCCGCACTGGGCTTCCTCGGGATCGGCGTGCAGCCGCCTAATCCAAATTGGGGGCTGATGGTGGCAGAGGCGCGGGCACACGTCTTTCAAACCCCATGGGCCCTCTGGATGCCCGCCCTCGCAATTTCCATATTGGTGATCGGAGTGAACCTGACGGCAGACGGCCTCCGGCGGGTTTTGAGGGCTCCAAGCCAATGATTCCTGCGCTCAGTGTAGAAGACCTGACCGTCACCTACCGCAATGGCAGCGGCCCAATCACCGCGGTGCGGGAGGTGAGCCTCGATATCCAACCTGCAGAAGTTCACGGATTGGTCGGTGAGAGCGGTTCAGGCAAGACGACGCTTGTGCTGGCCGTAATGCAGCATCTTCCCGAACAGGCGAAGATCACGAGTGGCAGCATTCGGCTGAACGGGCAGGAGCTCATCGGCCTAAGCCCGGAGGAAATGCGCGTGGTTTGGGGAAGCCAAATTGCGTTGGTTCCCCAGGATCCGCTTTCCGCGCTGAACCCTTCGCTTAGGATCGGAACCCAAATCGCGGAGCGATTTAAGGGACTTTCTAGGGGCGAGACCACGGACAAGACCATCGAGTCGCTTGAGATGGTTCAGATCGCCGATCCCGCTCGGGTGGCGAACAGCTACCCGCATCAACTCAGCGGAGGCATGCAGCAGCGGGTGATGATCGCTATGGCTCTATGCGCTGAGCCAGGGCTTCTAATCCTGGATGAACCGACCACGGGTTTGGACTCAACCACCGAAGCCGTCGTGCTTGATCTTATCCGGGAGCTGATGCGCGAGCGTCAAACCGCGACCCTATACGTATCCCACAGTCTGGGTGTAATCGCCCAATTTGCCGATCGACTGACCGTGCTCTATGCGAGCGAGCTGGTTGAGCAGGGACCGAAGATGGAGTTGTTTGAGACCCCGCTCCACCCCTACACGCATGGATTGCTGGACAGCGTCCCTCGACTAGGCGAAAACAAGCGCGAAATTCAGCTGCGCTCGATCGGCGGACGCATTCCGTCGCTTAGTGATTTGCCATCCGCCTGTGTTTTTGCACCGCGCTGCGCAGTCCCTATCGATATCTGCCACGAGACTCGGCCGATGCTCGAGGATTCAGGAGTCATGAGGCAGGTGCGCTGCTATCGCTGGGAAGGGATCCAATCGGGTGAGGTCGATCCCAGGCAGCCGCCCGCAGCCCCACCGCTCGCGAAGTCTCAATCTGCTGAAATCGTTCTGAAAGCCGAAGATCTGGAGGTTCATTACCCTCAACCCCGCTCGTTAGCGGAGTGGCTGAAGCGAACCCCTCCTCAATCGGTGCGTGCGGTCGATAAGGTCGAGATAGCGATCGGAAAAGGCGAAACCTTCGGCCTTGTTGGCGAAAGTGGCAGCGGCAAGACCTCGCTTGCGCAGGCGGTCGTCGGCCTCGTCGATCCGGAAGCTGGCAATGTGGAGATGCTCGGGGTCAAGCTTCCATCTGAGATATCGGAGCGCGATCGTGAGACGCTTGGCCGACTTCAAATGGTGCTGCAAAACCCGGACGAAGCACTCAACCCCTTTCTAACGGTCGGCCAGAGCCTATCTCGGCCGCTGGTGTTGCTCCGAGGAATTGATTCGGAAGATGAGATTGGCAGATTGCTGGAGGCGGTTCGCCTTCCAGCGGACTATGCCGACCGCTACCCAGCTCAGCTGAGCGGCGGGGAGAAGCAGCGCGTGGCTATCGCGCGGGCATTCGCGGCAATTCCCAATCTGGTGCTGCTTGATGAGCCCGTATCGTCGCTGGATGTCTCTGTACAGGCTTCCATCCTCAACCTGCTGAATCGCCTACAGAGTGAGCACGGAACGAGCCTACTCTTTATCTCCCACGATATTGTTGTGGTGGGATACCTCTCCGATTATGTGGGGGTGCTTTACCTGGGACAATTGATGGAGGTAGCTCCTTCGCACGCGCTCTTCGATCCACCCTACCATCCATACACCGAGGCGCTGCTCTCGGCGATTCCCCTCCTGGATCCAAGGGCAAACCAGGAACGGATACGTCTACAGGGAGAGCTTCCCAACCCGCTTGCGCCTCCGACCGGTTGCCCGTTCCACACCCGCTGCCCCCGATTCATCGGAAATATCTGTGTCGAGCAGACTCCGCCTTGGCAAGAAGACGAGACCGGCACGAGCATCTTCTGCCATATCCCTGTGGACGATCTGCGGCAAGAGCAGGGACAAGTCTTCGCCATGCGGAAGCGCGAGTAATGTCACGATACATATTGCGCAGGATCGGATTTCTGC
>JAZGCZ010000120.1:0-5994 GCA_036477195.1 Anaerolineales bacterium
GGTCCGGACGCAGCTTTCGTGCGAGGCATCGTTGACCGGCGACCTGCCTTGATGCTGGTAGATGTGACAAGCCAGCAGATTCCTTGGGAGCGTTGGACCCAAATCCTGAAGACTTCGGCTGCAACTCGCAGGATCCCGATTATCGCCTTTGGGCCACATGTAGAGACTCAGGTGCTGGAGCGTGCAAGGGCAGCCGGAGCAGATCATGTCGTTAGCCGCGGCAAGCTGCAGGCCTCCTTGGCTGAGCTTATCCAGGAGCATGCGCGTGTTGTAGATTTCGATGCGTTGAAGGAGGCCTGTCAAGGCGTGCTCTCGGCATTAGCCACCGAGGGTCTAAAGCTGCTTAATTCGGGAGACTATTACGAGGCGCACGAGTCTCTCGAGCATGCCTGGCTTGAGGCATCAGAGTGGGAGGGCTATCTCTATCGAACGTTGCTTCAGGTATCGGTCGCTTATCTTCAGGTGGAGAGAGGTAACTACGCGGGCGCGGTCAAGATGCTGCTAAGAGTAAAGCAATGGCTTGAGCCGCTTCCGAATCAATGTCGAGGTGTGGATACGGCTGCGCTGCGGCGCAATGTCGAAGCGTTTTCTGAGGCGTTGCACGGAGCCGGGGAGTCCGGTTTTTCTGAGCTGGATCGTGATCTTCTGAAGCCGATACCGCTCCTTGATTAGGGCCTACGAATAGCGGGCGTGCTCGAACTTCAATTCTCCCCGATCCCGCCACCTGAATCGGTGGGCAAAGGGATTCGATTCTCCTTCGACCACATCCGCGATAATGGGACCAAGCATCGGGGCGAATTTGAAACCGTGGCCGCTGCCCCCGGTGGCTAAGATAAGCCCCGGCCGGTCCGGATCATGATCAATCCAGAAATCGCCATCCCAAGTATCGCAATACATGCATAGCCGGTTGCTGATCACCGGTGCCTCCGAAAGCCCCGGCAATGCCCTCCCAAGAAATTCTCGGAACATGTCTTCGCTGCCGGCATCAACTTCGCGCGGCGCGTCCGCTGGCTGGCGTTTCCCACGACCGTGATTGGCAATTTTTAGGGTTCCGTCATCTAACGCAGGAAACCCGTACCAGCCAGTGTTATGGATGTCCGCGGTCCAGGTCACGAAGTTTGGGGGCTGGTAAGCCTGCTTATCCTCCACAAGAAAGTGAAATACCGGCTGCCCTACTGACCACATGAACTCCTCTATGTCAGGGAGCAAGCTGGGAGTCCATGAGCCGGCGGCCATGATCACGTAGTCCGCCCTCAACTCATCGCTATCTCCTGTGCGAACGCCCACAACCTTCGACCCTTCATCTAGAGTGGTTGAAAATGCCGTGCCTCCCCGCACTTGCACCCCCAGAGTCTTCGCCTCCGAGATCAGCCGCGCTACGACTTCGCCGCTCTCGGCCCAACCGGCACGTGGGTTGAAATAGCCTTCCGGAAATTCCGTTGAATCCCAAGCCGGAAATCTCTGCCTCAACTGATCGGCTTGCAAATGCTCCGGTTGATGACCACGCCGCCGCAACAGTTCCATGCTGTCATGCTCGAAGCCCCCGCGACTCATGGGTGCTCCCGCGAGGTTGATCATTCCGGTCTGGTGAAATAGCGGGATACCCCAGGATTCGTTCCAAGCGTCCCAGCCCTGAAAGGCCGCTTCCATGAGTTCCATGTAGAACTCGTCTGCCCCATAGTCCATGCGCAGGACTTTGCTGACATCTGTAGATGAAGCCAGGACATGGGGAATTGGCCCCGGGTCCAGCAGCGTGACTTCGTGACCTCGCTTCCGCAATTCCAAAGCGGCGGATGAGCCAAAAACTCCGGCCCCAACAATAATGACTGAGCTATTTGCCATTGTCAGGTGCTCCCTTCCCCGACCTCGCTACTTCTTTCAGCAGATCAATAAGTGGCATATGTGCGCGGTCACCTAAATATTCTTTTGCCTTTTGTCGCCCCTTCTCCCGAAGGGGCTCGGAAACCCGTTCCTGGATCAATACCGTCAGACTGGCCGCTCCGAGACTACGCGAATCGCCTGGTGGAACCAAATAAGCTGCTCCACCCAAGACTGCCTCAAAGTCGGGTGTCTTGAGTCCAACGACGGGCGTACCCGCGGCCAGCGCCCACCGCAGTGCCTGGCCATCGGCTTCAAAATCGGTTCCCAGGTAGGCGGCCGCTCCCCCATACAGCTTTGGGAGATCATCATAAGTCACTTCTGACAGTGTACGCACCGAAGACTCGATATCCAGCTTTGCAGCGGTTGAATTAATTTCCATTATCAGTGTGGAATCCGTGCCCAGGAATGTGAGGGGAACTGTGTCTCCCAGAGATCCGTCGACCCATGTCCATGCAGAAAGTATCAGGGGAATGTCTTCGCGATTGAATCCGTAGCACAACACATACTCATCCCCAATTTCCGCCGAGGCCTCCTTGAAGGCCTGCGCTACAAATGGAGGATACGTTGTACGACCTGACCGAAACCTGACATCGCCTGGATAAAACCTCGCGCTCGCACCTCGGGAGCCGGCGCTCCCGGCCGCGAATGCTAATTTTTCTGTCAATCCGTTTGATCCATGGTCTCTTCTGAAGGATGAGACGGTCGCGATCGGGCATGGACTTGCCAGCGGGGCCCGACCCTCGCCGACCAGCAGTAAATCGGCCTCCAACTCACCAGCAACCCGTGGTAAATCACGCTGCTCGAATTTCAGGCGGCTCCAGGCTCCTTTTTTTGGGGCGATGGCTTGGGTAGTAATATCAGGTGGGATTGGCGGAAGCTTTCCTTGAGGATGAAGTAGAGTGACGCGGGCGCCAGCGCCATGTAGTGCCGACAGCCACTCAATTAGGTGCAGGCTTGAGGGGGAGTTCGGCTGCTCAATGAGCGGGCTGCCGTCGACAGCGACTTGCATACCGGGATTTAGATCTTAAACTCGCCCGAATCGTAGAACAACTCTCCATCGACGTGGATCTGCCCCCCCTCGCGCATATCGCAAATCATGTCCATGTGAATGGCGCTCTTATTGACCGAGCCTGTCTCCGGATATCCAGCACCTAGCGCCATATGAATCGTCCCGCCGATTTTCTCGTCGAAAAGGATGTTTTTGATGAACCGATCGATCTTCGTATTGGTGCCGATTGCAAACTCGCCCAAATAGCGAGCGCCTTCGTCCGCATCCAGCACTGACAGCAGGAACTCCTCATTTTTTTCTGCTGTGGCTTTGACCACCTTCCCCTCCTCAAACTGCAATTCCACACCTTCGATCTCTCTGCCTTGAATGACGGCAGGATATGAGAACTGCACCCACCCATTTACTGAGTCTTCTACCGGTCCGGTAAAAACTTCACCGCTCGGCATATTTTTGCGTCCGTCGGCATTTTCAAACGTGCGGCCCTCGATCGAGAGCGACATTTCGACATGGGGTCCCTTAACTTCAACCTGTTTCTTTCCATCCAGCCAGTCCACGAGGCGTTGCTGCATCTCGCGAAAGGCCAACCACTCCGCCACCGGATCGTCTGTGTCGGCATAGGTGGTGGCATACACAAAGTCTTCAAACTCCTCCAGGCTCATCTCTGCGTCCTGTGCATAGGCAGTCGTGGGGTACAGGGTTCCCACCCATTTCAACTCTTTGGCCGCGCTGCGTCTCATGGTGGTCTCCATGAGAGCCGTATTTGCGCGCGCCCAGAGCTGCTGTCGCTCAGGGTCGACCTTTGAAAGATTACGAGTGTTGGAGGATGAGAGCACCACAATCCGGGCGTCAAAATCATTGGCGATCATCTCCGATACCTTTGACACATGCTCAAGTTGTTCATCCGAGGCTTCAGAGAAGAATAATTCTTCCAAGCCGTCGATACTCGCTATGAGATAGGGGTAACCCCCGGCGCGGAGAACCTCACGGTAGGTCTCTTTGAGCAGCGGCTGAGCAGCCGGCAGCCCATAAATTGCCACTAGATGCCCTGGCTGCACGTCGACACAGTAATTCACCAGGACACGAGCCAGCTTAGCGACTCGAGGATCGGACATTGTGACTCCCTTTTGGACACGGTCGAACGAAAGTTTCGACCGAAGGATTATAGTCGGCGGCTCGGAGACTCCGCGGCTTCAGGATATAAAAAAAGAGCCCAGTGGGCTCATCTAAAGTGGACTCAGCGCAGAGAAGCTAGTATTCAGTCTGAAGCAGGCACTGGCTGGCGCCCAGTTCAAACAGCAGGTCCAAAGCGTAGCGGCCATCATCCAGCGGGCCAAAGAGGTGCTTAATGCTCAAGCTGCGGATCGTGTCATCGGGAATTGTGGCTCCTGGATCGTCTGATATTTCCGGGTTTGTGGCATCGATCAAACTGGCAATCTCATCTTCATCTAGCCAAACTCCGCCTCCAAGTCGTACTTCTCGTGGAACGTTATCTCCCAGCCAGGTGAAGCCAACATTCGTAATTCGGGCTTCGGATCCAGTCGAATTCTCAATGCTCCAGCTCACATGGTTTCCCTGTCTCGAGAAGCCGAGCATGCGCAGTCCGGGACAATCAGCAATCTCGACCGGTGTGGGAATCGATGTGGGCTCTGGCTTTGCCGTGGGAGGCGCGTCGGTAGGCGTGATGGGGGGAGTCTCGGTCAGACTAAAGCCTTCAACCGGCACCAAGCCGTTTCCATTATCGCTTTCGTCGGCGGCAGAAGGTCTAAATACCAGGATTGCCAGCAGGGCCACGATTGGAACGGCACTGGCTGGAATAATCCAGATGGGAAACGGTTTCCTTGGTGGAATTGCGATCGAATCTGCGGCTCGTCCGGGGATGACCTCAGTCGGAGCCTCGACCCATGGAATCGGATCGCCGCCTAGCGCTAGCTGGTAGGCTCGCTTCAGTTCCGCGACATCCTTGAAGCGTTCGTCCTTAGACTTTGCTAAGGACTTGAGGATCACACGCTCCAGTGCCGAATTTAGGCCGGGGTTCAGGCGGCTAGGCCTCGGCACCGGATCCTGGATATGCATCAACACGAGCGCCATAGGGGACTCAGAATCGAATGGTAGGTGCCCGGTTGCAATCAGAAACAGCACCACACCAAGAGAATATTGGTCTGAGCGAGCATCTAGTTTCTTCCCTTGGGCCTGCTCGGGAGAAACGAACGCCGGCGTACCCATCAGCATGGAGCCGGTCAGCCTTCCTGACCCTTCGACATGTCGGGCTAGGCCGAAGTCCATAAGCACCGCCTCCCCCGATTTCTTCAGCATGATGTTGGCGGGCTTGATGTCGCGGTGGATAATCTTCTTATTGTGGGCGAAGTCCAGCGCGTCGCAGATCTGACCGATGAATTCATTCGCCTCGCGCTCAGTCAGTCCCTTTCGGACCAATCGATCCGAAAGAGTCTCCCCATCGATAAAAGGCATGACGATGTAAACGTAGCTATCTGTTTCCCCATAGGCGATTACGGGCGCAATATTGGGGTGCCTGAGGCGCTGCTTGACGATCTCGGCCTCTCGACGGAATCGCTTAACGAAGCGTTTCTCCCCTGTAATAGTTGGGGAGAGCACTTTGATGGCCACGTCTTCTCCGCTGCGCGTATCGTGTGCCTTGTAGACGGTTGCCATCCCGCCCTGGCCGATTTGTTCGTCCAGGCGATAGTGGTCAAGCGTATGACCGACGAGTCCTGCCATGATTTATCCCTGCGGCTTGAAGCCCAATAAATTTATCACCGATAATCGTGCTTGTAAGGGGGAAAGTAGTTAGGGGTAGGCTCTTTCCGAGTGAATGACCCTTATTTTTCCCCTAAATGCGCAATCTTGACGATTCAAATCAATGTACTTTACGATATAGTGGTCTCTTTGCGTTACCATTACCGGGGACCCACGCTGGCTGTACCTTTTGCCAGTTATACCTTCGGCTACCCCACACCCAAAGGAGGTGTTTCAAGATTATTTCGCTTGGCTTTTCCGTGCAACTTTCATGTTTGAGGAGGAGATAATTTAATGAATCGTAAGACTAAACTCGTACTTGCCGGCCTGCTTGCGTTTGCTCTGATGGT
>JAZGCZ010000121.1:0-7370 GCA_036477195.1 Anaerolineales bacterium
ATAGGGGACCAGCCCTGGTAATCCGCCGGGAATTCCCAGTATTACAAATACGATGCGGAACCACAGCGGCTTGAGCCCGAAGAACTCTCCCAGCCCGCCGCATACGCCACCAAGTACTCTGTCGCTCCGCGAGCGACGAAGGGGTCTTCGCGTTTCACTCATTATTTACACTCCATTGAATAGATCTGGTCTTGAGCCTCAACAAGCTCTCTACCTGTATTAACGTAGACAATCGAATGAAAGTTGCACCTACGACAAGCAGGATTACTCCTTGTGAAATCGGAAACATCCAATCAGATGATCGTCCACCATCCCCACGGCCTGCATGAACGCATAGCAAATCGTGCCGCCCACAAATTTAAAGCCGCGAGCTTTCAAGTCGGCCGACATCGCGTCTGATTCAGGACTGGTGCTGGGTAGTCCCTCCCAATCGCTGGCCGGTTTGGCGCGCAATGTCTTGTGACCGGTGAAGCCCCAAATGTACTTGTCGAATGAGCCCAGTTCCACCTGAATGTCCAGCACGCGCTGGGCGTTCTTGATAGTGGCATCGATCTTTTGGCGATTACGTACGATACCGGCATCTGCTAGCAATCGCTCTCGATCTGCACCGTCGAATTTTGAAACTACCTGCAGATCAAATCCAGCAAAGGCCTTACGAAAGTTCTCCCGCTTATTTAGGATCGTTCGCCAGGACAGACCGGCCTGAAAGCTGTCGAGGGCCAAATGCTCGAAGAGCTTACGATCGTCGTGCTCTGGCCTGCCCCACTCGTTGTCGTGGTAGTCTGCCATCAGCGGGTCCTCGTCGCCCCAGCAACGTGAAATTTCCTCGCTCAATTTCGCTGCTCCATGCTGTCTCCAGGTAGTCTGGCTATTCTTTCCTTCGGGTCGAAGCGTGAAATTTCCTCGCTCAATTTCGCTGCTCCATGCTATCTCCAGGTAGTCCGGCTATTCTTTCCTTCGAGTCGATCAGTTCTCTTCTAATTCCGCCACGGTCACCCCTTCGCCCCCTTCATAAGACTCACCCGGGCGGAAGGATGATACGTACCGGCTGCGGCTCAGTTCTTCGCGGATAGCTCGGCGTAAAGCGCCCGATCCTTTGCCGTGTACGATCCGAAGTGAAGGCATGCCCGCCAAATAAGCTGCATCCAGCCGGCGCTCCAGCGCCTCGAGTGCATCGTCTACGGTCTTTCCTCGTACGTAGAGTTCCATCGGCGGGGCTTCTGCTAACCCTGGCACTCCGACTGGATCGTTTGTCTCCGGGTCTCGGGCAGGAAGTTCAGACGGCGGCCCCAATTCGGATAACCGTGCCTGCACCCTGAGCCTCCCGACCTGGACTTCAGCCTTGCGGCCCCGGAGGGCGGTTATCACTCCGTCCGTGTCGATCGTGCGTATATTGACGTAGTCTCCCACCTTCAGGTTTTCCAATTCCTCGAATTCATTTTCCTGCTCGATCTCGGCCGGCTCCAGGGCGCCCTCGACATCTTCGAGCTCCTGCTCGATTTCACGGACGGACTCGAGGGCCTTGCCGGCCGCCGCCAATTTCAAACGAAGCCGATCCACTTCCTTAGACAGCTCTTCTGTCTGGGTCAGAGCTTCTTGGCGGGCCGCCTCGATGATCTCGGACCGCTCTAGTTCGATTCTAGCCAGACGGTCACGGAGCTCGTCGCGAAGCATTTTCGCCTCCGTTCCGGCCTCCTCCGCCTCGACTCTAGCGGCATGGGCGGTGTCCCGCTGGTTCCTGATCTCCTCCAGCAGGCTGTCTTCCTGCTGTTCTTCTAACGAGATTCGTGCGCGGGCTCGCCCGATCAAGCTTGAACCAAGGCCCAGGCGTTCTGCAATCGCCAGTGCGTTCGATCGGCCGGGCAGCCCGATACTCAAACGATAGGTGGGTCGGAGGCTCTCCAGGTCGAACTCCACGCTTGCGTTCCGCACTCCAGTCTTCTGGTGTGCGTAAAGCTTCAATTCAGGGAAGTGGGTAGCGACGAGTGTCACTGCTCCCCGTTCTACAAACTCTGCGAGCAGCGCTTGAGCCAACGCCGCGCCTTCTCCCGGATCGGTGCCGGCGCCCAACTCATCGAGCAGTACCAGAGAGCCTTCATCGGCCGAGTCTAGAATGCGCACGATGTTGGAGATGTGGGAGGAGAAGGTCGAGAGGGACTGCTCGAGTGACTGTTCATCACCAATGTCCGCAAAGATCGTCCGGAACATGCCGAGTTGTGCGCCCGGAGCGGCGGGGATGTGCATGCCGCACTGCGCCATGGCAGCTAGGAGCCCAGCGGTTTTAAGGGTGACGGTTTTCCCTCCGGTATTGGGGCCGGTTATCACTAAGGCCTGGACATCTGGCTCCAGGACTAAATCGATGGGTACCACCTCGGTTGGATCCAGGAGCGGATGCCGAGCGCCACCGAGCTGCATCTTTGATCTCTTATTGTTGAGGTCCCGCAGTTCCGGTTCGGTAGCATTGAGCTCCTCGCCATAACGCGCCTTCGCAAAAGCCAGATCCAGTCTTGCAAGCGCCTGTACGGAAATGACAATTTCGTCGCTCCTGCTCCCAACCGATTCCGACAGCTTAGTCAGGATGCGGCGAACCTCCGCCCGCTCCTCCAGCTCAAACTCCCGAACCTGATTATTCAATTGGACAACCGGCAGCGGTTCAACAAAAAGCGTCGCTCCAGAGGTGGACTGATCATGGATCACAGCCTCTAACTTTCCCTTGAATTCCGCCTTTAGCGGGATAACGGAGCGACCTTCGCGCTGTGTAACGATCGGCTCCTGAAGCATTGAGATCACCTTAGGGTCGCTCACCATGCTTTCCAGTTTCTTGGTGACTCTCTCGCGAGCACTGCGCAAATTACGGCGCACAGCGCTTAGCTTTTTGGAAGCCGAATCTCGAACCTGGCCATGATCATCGACTGTGCGGGATATGGAATCAATGAGTTCTGTTTCTTCACTCAGATCGGCTGCAATCCGGCTCAACACGGGATAGGTTCCTGTGTCCTTCTTGAACCGGCGGGCAAGGGTGCGCGCCGAGATTAATGTAGACTGGATGTCCAGGAGCTCCTGAGGATCAAGAACAGCACCGCGCGCGGCCGCTTCTACCCTGGGTCGAACATCCCGTGCTCCTCCCACCGTCAATTTTCCCTCGCCAGCAAGTAATTGGCGCGCCTCAGTCGTCTCAGTCTGAAGTTGCTGGGCTATTTCCAGGTACGTGGTGGGCACGAGAGCCAGGGCGAGCTCACGCGAGGCGGAGAAGTCGGTTAGCTGCGCCAGCCGCTCTAAAACTAGGGGAAGCTCAACCGTCCTTAAGTCCTTTGGGTCCATTCGGCCGCGAGTGTAACATCTCAATGGGCGGTCGTCGCGGATCAGACCTGCTGATGATCCGACTCGCACGCCACCCACGCTCTGATGGATAGGCAATAAAAAAAAGGCGGGCTTGCTGGCCCGCTTCCTGCTTTTGGCCTCCCGATTCTCCGAGATCGACCAACTCTGAAAGGGTGCCGACTTTGTAGCCCCGTCTGGCCTCCCTATTCTCCGAGATCGACTAACTCTGAAAGGGTGACGATTTTGTAGCCCCGTCTGGCCTCCCTATTCTCCGATGTCGACTAACTCTGAAAGGGTGACGATTCTGTAGCCGCGATCGATCAGTTCCGGCAGTACCCGATTCAGCGTATCGGCAGTTCGCTCACCGCGCCAGCGATGATCGTGCAGAACGATGACATCTCCAGGCCGGATGCGCCACAAGATGAATTCGGAGGCAAACCAGGAAGAGGGAATGAGATGATCAAACGGATAAACAGAACCGAGCGCCATCCGATAGCCGAGAGATTCCACAGTATCGATCATGTTGGCCGTGAACCAACCCGATCCGGGTCTCACCCACCGTATCTCGTCGAACTGCGACAGGGTTGAGTCGGCCGCACCCAGGTCTGCAGCGAAACCTTCGCGACCCAACCGGATGCTGGGCTCCTCGTTCGTCATGTGATTGCCCAGTTCGTGCCCTTCCTCGATCATCCGCTCAAGTAATTGCTCGTTGCCTGGAATTCGCTCCGTGATCACGAAGAAAGTTGCAGCTGCCCCATATTCGTGAAGAAGATCTAATATTGCTGGGGTGGTTGAGGCGTCTGGGCCATCGTCAATGGTGAGGGCTACAACGGGCTCTTCGGTCTGAACAGAGTAGGTCACGCGTTTCGACAAAGATTCAAGTAGCCAGGCGGGTTGTATCAAGAGCAAGGCGAGCAGTAGTAGCGCAAGGGCCGCAATGAACCGTCGCTTGCTGATGGCTGGCTTCCTCCTTTATGCACGATCCTCAACCAACATTCTTCGCAGCACCTTGCCTACAAAAGACTTGGGAAGATCCTGCCTGAATTCGATCTCCCAAGGCACGGCGTAGGGTTCCAAGCGGCGGCGACACATTTCAAGCAGCTCATCTTCTGAAAGATCTGAGCCCGGCTTTGGCACGACAAAGGCCTTCACACGCTGATCCCCGTTCTCGGCAGTGACTCCGACGACTGCAACTTCCATAACCTTTCCATTCTCTTACAGCACTTCTTCCACATCGCGGGGATAAACGCTGTATTCACCGGCCATGATCGTGTCCCGAACTTGGGGCCGTTCGGCCAGGCATCCAATCCGCAGTTGCTTCCAGAAACTTGGGGAGTGTCTGTCGCGGGATGGGGATGGTGTGGGGCACATGTTCGTCATAGCTCTGAAGCCATGGCCGATCGGCCCCAAGTCCGGACGCTGCTGATTGATCTCGCCATGTGAAGCGCCGGTCCCCTTCCCCAATGAAGCGCTCAATGGCGCGATTTACGGCCGCGTGCCGCTCGAGTTGAACTTTATGCTTGGAGCCGCCTACATCCACCATCTCCGCATCGGAGATTGCTTCCCCGACCCCTTCGAAGACGCGGCGCGGGAAGTACCGATCGCGTTCGCCGGTGATAACCATACTGGGCGTCGAAATCTCACCCAGCATCTCCCAGCCATTCCACTGCTTCATGTTGTTGAGCAACATGCGCTTCATCACGTGTACTTCGGCGTTCCAACGCGGCCGATAACGCCAGAATGGGATCATGGCCGCGGTTGGAATACGCGATACGAGCGAGGTGGCCCGAGGAAGCGGGTACTCGCCTGCAGTAGCTACCAGGATAAGTTTCTCAAGTCGCTCAGGATGAGCGAGGGCGAACTCCACGCAAATGGAGCCGCCGAATGAGTGGCCGGCCAGAATAAACTGTTTGGGGAGCTTTAGCGTGTCAGCGATATTAAGGATGTCATCGACCAGCTCAGGCATCGTGTAACTAGTGAACGGTGCATCGCTCTGACCGTGGCCGCGCAGATCGGCCGCGATCACTCGGTAGTCGCGCGAGAAGTAATTGAGCTGATGCTCCCAGGTCTCCGCAACTCCTGCATAGCCGTGAACGAAGACAATCGTACGCTCGACGCCCTCGGGCCATAGGTCGATGACGCTCAGGAACGAATCCGACACTCCCCGAATCGGGACATTGACCCGGTAGAGGTTGAAATCCACTTGAATCGCCCTGCGCTTGAAGCCACGGAACTTGTGCTTCATGGGGCTATTTTACATGCTGAGTTGGAATCGAAGAGAAGGGCGGATTTCGACGGTTTGTGTTCGACTAGAAGAAACTCAGGCCGAAGCGCCGGAGTAGTTCTTCAGGCCGTAGTGCCAGAATTTGCGTGCGGCAATCATGGCTGCGGCAGTGACGCCGAGCGCCAGCAGCATGGTTTGCAGCGTGAGCCGATTGGTGAGCGCTTCGGCGGGGACCGTCACGGCAAATGCGATAGGAACGATGAAGGTCAGCCCGAGTCGCAGCCAAGCCGGATAGATGCCCACCGGCCAGCGACCGCTCTGATACAGGTTCTGAAACATCTCGAACATCGCCCAGGTGCGCACCACCCAGAACGAGGTCGTGGCGATCGCCAGCCAGAAGCTGTAGAAGACCAGCCCTCCACTGAGCAGGACGATCCCAAATGTGACTGCCTCAGCGAGCCCGATGTTCTCACCTAGCTCGATCACCGCGTAAGCAATCACCGCCAGGCCGATCAGGACATTAGCCAGCTTCCAGATTTCGAAGCGGGTGATGCTGACTAGCAGCTGAGAGTCTTCTGGCTTGGTGAGCGTGTAGTCCAAGGTGCCATCGCCCACCCCCTCTGCAATCTGCTGCATGTTGGGTTGGATGATCGAACCGACGATTCCGCCGATCAGCGTGTGCACTCCCACGACCACCAGCAGTTCCAGCGCCCCCCAGCCGCTGAGGCTGTCGGTGTGCAGGAAAACCAGCGCCAGTCCAGCCAGTCCGATTCCCAGCGACAGCAGCGAACTGAACATCTGTAAGACGAAGTTGGCCCGATACTGCATCTCGTTTAAGATGCTCAGGCGCAGGTAAGTGGCGATCAACCGCAGATACCTCACGCTCAGCCTCCCACCGCCCCATACTGTCGCACCGCTCCGCGCCACACGACTCGGAGCAGCACTACGGTGACTATCAGCCAGGCGAGCTGGAAGACAAAGCCGCTTGCGGCCTGCTGCGGAGTACTTCTCCCCAATAGCAGTTCAAGCGGGAAATAGAACATCCATTGGAATGGAAGATAGCCTGCCACCTGCTGCGCCCATTCCGGCAGCACGCTGAGCGGCGCGATCCTGCCGGAAAAGAAAAACTCGATGGCAAAATACAGCTCGAATAAGGCGGTGACCCGGGTGGTCCAGAAAGCGGTCAACGCCAGCACATACATCAGGGTGTAGCGGAGCATGAACGCCAGCACCAGCGCAGGAATTAGTGCCAGCAGTGACCACGGGATCAGCTCGAATTCGGGCTGAAAAATCAACGCAAGGACAATCATGGACGGGACAACTGTGATCATGGCAACCGTCTTGCTGGCCAACATATCGGAAGTTGCGGTCACGATAGGGTGGATCGGGCGCAGCAGCAGCGCGTTGAAGTCCCCCCGTCGGATCTGCCACTCCATCGCCCACGGACTCCAGCCGGTGGTGATATTGCGGACAAACATCCAGGCGATGAAATAGCCGGCGAACTCGCCCACCGTGAAGCCGCCCACCTCGCCCCCCTGCTCTTTCGCCACGGTGGTCCATACGACCAGGTAGATCAGCGCCTCGACCAGCAGCCCGATTAACGCCATGCCTTCCTGCACTCGGTACTGAAAGGCACCGATGATATGGGCCTTGAAGCCTGCGATAAGCACGGTGAAGAAGTACCTCATGCGGCCGTTTCCTGGGTGATGCCCTCCACGCTGCCTTCAGCGAAGACCGTTTCAATCACGTCTTCAATTGGAGGATCTTCCACGGTCAGATCGACGATCGGTACCTCTGCCAGCAATCGCGCAGTCACCTGCGGGAC
>JAZGCZ010000122.1:0-2446 GCA_036477195.1 Anaerolineales bacterium
ATGTTTTCAATCGTGGTGGGAAAGGGGTTCGTAGTCCGGCAGATGCATTGGCAGGGGCGCTGAGCCTACGGCAGCCATAATGGGATTATGCTGACCAGTGTTTGTCGGCAACGGATGGTATTGGAGGGCCTTGATAAGTTGTTGGAAAAGCAAGAGAATCGCCGCAGTTGTTGGAGGTTTCAGGAACGGGATATGCTGACCAGCATACTCAATAGTTAGCCATCATCATGCAGCGTAGCGCAAGCATCGAAGCATTGATTTGTAAGTCGCGGGCGTCCTTCGACGACCTGAAACGGCAATATGAAGCGTCGTTGCATGAAAAGGCAGTGCGTGAAGATTTGAAAGTGGATATCAAGAACATCTTTGAGAATCTGCGCTCATGCCTTGACTACATGGCGCAGGAGCTCTTTGACGCATTTTGCAAGGGTGCGAAGAAGCCAGATCGTCTTTACTTTCCGATACGGCCTTCGGCGTCTGAATTCGCGCAGGTCATGTCGCGGGACTACCCAACTCTTGAGGCAAAGTGCAAAGCGGTCTTTGACGTCCTTGAGGCAATCCAGCCATATCGAGACCCATGGTTGGGGGAATTCAATCGGTTGAACAATGAAAATAAACATCAAGATTTGGTTGAACAGACGCGGACAGAATCACGGCGCGTCGACGTTAAGGGGGTAGGAGGCGGCGGCGTATCTTGGGGACCGAGCGTGAGGTTCGGACCGGGTGTACGGGTTATGGGCGTTCCAATTGACCCCAAAACGCAGCTGCCCGTGCCGAACAACCAAGTGACAACGACCATAACGACCTGGGTCGATTTCCAGTTTAAGGAGGGAGGCCAGTCAGTGTTGCCGTTCATTGAAAAGTGCATCGCGCGAGTCGAGGAGCTATATCGCGCGATTGGGAAACACTGCTGATGGCTAACTTGCTGCTACAGCCGACGCGCGCCGGCTGCGAGCGCGGCTGAGTGCCACGTTAGCCAGAGCGATTCAGCGGATCAAAGGAGTCCGATGAGCGCCCAGCCTCTGCAGAACCCCGTTTTGGATGAGCTTCGCACCCTCGACCCCGACCTTCTTCCTGTCTTCGAGGAGCGGGATGCCGCCTCGCGGTTAATCACGCTATTGCCGACGAGATATCTACCTGCGCAGGTCGCTCAGCCTCCTGGTGACCGAATTTGGGAACTCGCGGGGCTCCTCTTTCTGAACTCGGGCCGGGTTCACGAGGCTTTGGGTATTTTCTGGGGGCTCTACCAGCAGATGCTCGAGGCCCAGACCGGTTCGACTCGCGTGCACAAGGGCATGCCGCTAGTTTGGATTAGCGACTGCTTCAGGAACCTCAGATTTCCCGTTCACGCCAAACGTTACCTGATGCTGACCCTGTGCGAGGATGCGCTGCGCGAGAGTGGAGCGGTCTCCCCAAACACTACGGGCGTCTACTTTCGCCTCGTTTGGGGCCAAGGGCTTCCTGATGAGGAACTGCGCCGGTACGCGGGCCGGTTCTTTGAATTGGCACAGGAGCTGCCAGGAGAAGCGATTTACCCCGAGGCCCTCCTGCAACGGGTGGACGACGGCTGGCTGACAGAGCTCCCTTCACCGGACGAGGCGTCGTCGTATCTGGTGAACACCCGCTACGTCCGGCACCTGTTGGCGCAGTTGGGACGCGGCACCGGCGAGGCACTGGAGGTCCTGGCAGAGTACCTGATGTCCTGTATGCCGGGTTGTCGTGCGAGGCGCCGTGAGCGCAGCGGGTCAACCGACTACGACATCGTCTGCGCGATGGAAGGCTTCGATGTGGATTTCCGCTCCGAGTTGGGGCGCTATTTCGTGTGTGAGTGCAAAGACTGGGCCTCGCCAGCTGACTTTACCGTGATGGCCAAGTTCTGTAGGGTTCTAGATTCGATGAAGGCGAGGTTCGGCGTGCTTTTTTCGAGAAGCAGGATCTCCGGCGCCGGCAAGACCCAGTTTGCTGAGCGAGAGCAGCTGAAAGTGTTCCACGACCGTGGGATCGTGATCGTCGTCCTGAGTCTCGCCGACCTCGAAAAAGTGGCGTCGGGGGCGAACCTTATTGCGATGCTGCGGAGGCAGTATGAGACCGTTCGCCTTGATCTCCGAGCGCAGAACCGCCCTGGCTAACAACACGCTCCAGCGGACCGGGCTCGCGTTGCTCGCCCCCGGCCGCTGAGCGCCGGCGTTAGGAGTTCAGACGTAAGAAGTACCTTCAATGGCTGGTTGTGGCGCATAACCTGCGGCAACGGCGTTCGGTATTCGCCGAAATTGCCTCACAGGTCCACACCTGGATTCACCTTCTATCTATACCCAATCCACCCACGCTCGACGGTTTAAGGGGGTCCTTCGACCGCCCTCTACCGACTGAGGTGCGGATTACAACCAGTAATCTTCAGTGGGCTGCCGCAACCGGAACTGAGCCAACGTCTCAACCGACCTTATCTCCA
>JAZGCZ010000123.1:0-7061 GCA_036477195.1 Anaerolineales bacterium
ATCAGGATACGGGCGGCAAGGTCATCCATGTAGCGCCAAATACAACAAGCCGTATTACGTCGAAGTCGATCAGCAAGGACGGCGGCCGCGCTTCGTACCGGGGCTTGCTCAAGATCTACGAGAACGCAACCGGATCGCGATCCAACGTCGTTTGTGATGCGCTCCTGCTGGACGAGGAGTCCCGCTCCGATACCTATCCGTACATTGAAATTGACGAAAACGATGTCAGTGTCGGGCACGAAGCCTCGGTCACCAAGATCGGTGAGGAGCAGCTCTTCTATTTGAAGAGCCGCGGCTTATCTGAAGAAGAGGCGATCACCATGGTGGTCTCAGGTTTCATAGAACCTTTGGTGCGCGAATTGCCCATGGAATATGCGGTGGAGATGAACCGGTTGATCCAGCTGCAGATGGAAGGGTCTATCGGCTAGCGCCGCTGAACTCCGGGGCACGCGAATTGATTCAGATGCGCAACGGTAAAATCCCTAGGGCCGGCGGGAGCCGGCTCTTCGTCTGAATATTACAAATAATATGACCAGTGATCCCAAAGTAAAGCGCAAGAGAATTGTCCGGCGGCCGGCATCCGCCGAATTTCAGTTTACTTACGATCAGGTGGCGAAGGCCTCCGAATCCCTTAATGAGCCGCAATGGCTGATGGAGCGCCGCAACTCTGCTTGGAAGGCTTGGGAGGCGATCCCCCTTCCAACCACCCAGGACGAACCTTGGAGACGAACGGATCTGCGCAACATGCCGGCGGATCGCTTCGCAGCAAAGCCCAGTGACAACGGTCGGGTCGATCAAGAACTGCTCAAATCCAGCCCCTCAATGCTGCTTAGGCCCGGCCACGATCCTCAGTCCGCAAATCTCGATCAGATCGGCGGCAAAGGCGTCGTATTCGCCGACTGGGCTACTGCAGTGCGAGAACATGAAGATCTTCTGCAGAAGCATCTTGGCTCGGTCGTCCCAGATGACGAGGGAAAGTTCTCCGCTCTGGCCGCCGCACTGGCTACGGAGGGCATACTGGTTCATATCCCATCCGGCGCGCGGATCGAAATTCCGCTTCATTCCACACTCTGGGCGCCCGGAAGCGATCTCGCGGTTTTTAGCCGAGTGCTGATTGTGGTCGAGGACGGTGCTTCCGCCACGGTGGTCCATGAAATGGCCTCACCCGGAGCGGAGGGTGCCGCCTTGCATGCCGGGATCGTCGAAATTACCGTGGGCGCGAACGCTCAGCTCATCTTCGCCGAGGTTCAAGATTGGGGCGATCACGTGTGGAATTTCACCCACGAGCGAGCGCGCGTGGGGAGAGATGGACGGATAGATTGGATCTTTGGCGCGGCCGGCAGCCACCTGACAAAGAATTTTTCAGAACTGTCTCTGGATGGGCAAGGCGCGGAGGGCCGCTGGACCGGGTTTTACTTTGCAGATGGTAAGCAGCATCTGGATCACGATACGCAGCAGAACCACATGGCTCCCAACACTACCAGCGACCTCTTGTTCAAGGGGGCATTGGTCGATCAAAGCCGGTCGGTGTGGCAGGGCATGATCTATGTCGCGCCCGAAGCCCAACACACGGACGGATTTCAAGCCAATCGTAATCTGATCCTCAGCAAGAGGGCGAGAGCCGACTCTATTCCTGGTCTTGAGATTCTTGCAGATGATGTCCGGTGTACACACGGCGCAACCGTCAGCCAGCTGGAGGAGGAACCAATCTTCTACCTGATGTCCCGCGGAATCCCACGCAATCAAGCCGAGCGGCTGGTGATAGAGGGGTTCTTCGCTACAGTAATGGAGCGTATTTCGCTCGATAGTGTTCGAGATCAGTTCGAACAGATGATTGACAGGAAGCTCGGACCTCGTCTTTAATATGATTAATATCGAACCTTGGAGGATGAAGACTTAATGGCATCGCAGAACAGAGCAGCTACGGCGGTAGAACCGAGGAATTACGATGTCGGAGATTTGGTTGAGATTCTTTGCGATCACATGCGAGACGAACAGCGCGTAAACGATTGGTTGCAAGGGGTGGTCGTGCAGGCCGATTATAAAATGGTGGCTGTCCAGTTCAATCAGGACGTTTATCTAACCGATGGTTGGATGGTGCCGGATCGTGTACTGTGGACTCGTCAAGACAGCGAGAAGATTCGGCCGTCCAAAAAGCGCCGGCCCGCAAAGAGCGCGAAAGGCAAGTAAAGGAAGTAGCTGGTAACGAACTCGTTCCGCAGATAGTAAATTCGTAGAGGTTACTCTAAGGTGGCAATTCCTCAAACTATTGATAAGTTGGACGTCGCGACCATTCGAAAGGACTTCCCCATCCTAGAGCGCGAGACCCGGGAGGGGGTTCCTCTCGTCTTTCTGGATTCAGCCGCTAGCTCCCAGAAACCAAGGCAAGTTATCCAAGCGATGTCTCAGTTTTACGAAACGGAGTACGCAAACGTTCACCGTGGTATTTACAAACTGGCTGAGGAAGCAACGGCGGCGTTTGAGTCTGCGCGGGAGCGCGTGGCGGAGTTTGTGGGTGCGGCATCCGCGCGTCAGATCATTTTCACTCGTAATGCGACCGAGGCTATCAATCTAGTCGCGAATAGCTGGGGTCGCGCAAATCTCCGTCAGGGGGACTTGGTGCTGCTCACGGAGATGGAGCATCATTCCAATATCGTTCCCTGGCAGATGCTTGCGTCCCATTTGGGCTTCGAAATCAAATATGCGCCGATGACAAAAGATCTGCGTATCGATCTTGAAGAGTTCGGAGCTTTGCTCGAACTCAGGCCGAAATTGGTGGGCTTTACACAAATGTCGAATGTGCTGGGCACAATCAACCCAGTCGCCGAAATGACCGAAATGGCGCATGCAGTCGGGGCGGTCGTGCTGGTCGATGGCGCGCAATCAGTCCCGCATTTGGTCGTAAACGTGGCGGAGCTTGACATCGATTTTATGGCCTTCTCGGCCCACAAGATGTGCGGTCCATCCGGAATTGGGGCGCTGTACGGCCGGAGGGAGCTGCTTGAGGAAATGCCGCCTTTCATGGGCGGCGGCGAGATGATCAAGCGCGTGCGGTTCGATAGCTTTACCGTTACGGAGCTTCCCAGCAAGTTCGAAGCTGGGACTCCGCCGATCGCGCAGGCGGTGGGGTTTGGTGCGGCGGTGGATTACCTCTCAGCTCTCGGTATGCCGGCCATCCGGCAGCACGAGCAGGAGATGATCGAGCGCGCATTGGAGCAATTGGAAGAGGTCCCGGGAGTGCGCGTCCACGGACCCAATGCTCAACATAAGGGCGGCGTTGCGGCCTTTACTTTCGCCGACGCCCACCCGCACGACGTGGCCCAAATCCTAGATGGGAGGGGTGTGGCAGTTCGCGCGGGTCACCACTGCGCGATGCCCCTTCATGAAAAACTCGGCTTGCCGGCCACCACGCGCGCCTCCTTTTATCTTTACAACACTCCGGAAGAAATCGACAGCCTGGTCGAGGGGCTGTACGCCGTTCGGGAGGTATTCTCTTAGCCATGGACGATCTATATCGGGAACAAATCATCGATCGATACAAGAACCCGCAAATGCGGGGAAACCTTGATCCACACGATTACACCTATGAAGACGACAATCCGCTCTGTGGAGACCGCATTCGCATTGATCTGCGGGTGGACGGCGAGGGAAAGGTCACAGAAGCCGCTTTTTCGGGAGAGGGCTGCGCCATATCGCAGGCTTCGGCCGATCTACTTACGGAAAAGGCTGTCGGCATGTCACTGGAAGAAGTAAAGTCCTACACCAAGGATGAACTGATCGAAATGCTTGGAATTGACTTAGGGCCAGTGCGAATGAAGTGTGCGTTGCTTTCGCTAAAGGTGCTCAAAGCCGGTGTCTATGGGCTCGATGAGCTTGAGGAGGAACTGGCCGCACTGTAGGAGGCAACCCTCATCCGTCGACCTAATCCCGTCGGTGAGTGCCGGCGGTTTTTTCTGACAGCGAGGGATTGAGGGGGCTGGAGGAACCTTGAGGCTGAAGGAACTTTGGACCAATAGAAATGTATAACTATCAAGAAGTTGATGCTGAAAACCTGGAATACGTGACTGTGGCCTCGGTGGACGAGCTCGGCGACGGGGAGCGATTGATTTTCGATATCGATGGAGAGCCGATCGCAGTCTTCAACATCGCTGGACTTTACTATGCGATAGCAGATGTGTGCTCGCACGATGATGGCCCCGTCGCAGAAGGCGAGCTGGATGAACACGAAATCGCTTGCCCTCGACATGGTGCCAAGTTTGATATCCGCAATGGCCGGGTGCTAACTCTCCCGGCTATCGTCGATATCCCTTCCTATCCGGTCCGGATCGAGGGAAACGAGATCCAAGTCGGCCTTCCGGTTGAGGCTTAGCTGGATCAAACGAATCGAGATTGCGGCCGGCCCTCCGGTTGACGCCTAGCTGGATCAAGCGAAGCGAGAAGGGGGTCGGCTTTCCGGTTAAGGCCTAACTAGGTCAAGCGACAATTCAGCTCGGTCCAGCGGCCGAAGGGTCAAGCGAAACTCATAAAGCCTGGCCGGATCGATACATTCTTCAGTTCAAGTCCTCAAGGTTTCGTTGTAACATTGTGCGGTTGGATTGCACCCCTTATGAAGTTACTAGATAGGATGAAGTGAAGATGGCAGACAAATGGGTTTACCGGTTTGAGGAAGTTGAGGAAGCCGAAAAGGCTGCGGGGGATTGGGATGGAGTGCGAGGCCTGCTGGGAGGCAAGGGCGCCAATCTAGCGGATATGACGCGCTTGGAGATCCCGGTGCCACCGGGATTTGTGATCACGACCGAAGCTTGCAGCGCGTATCTTGCGGAGGACGAATCACTCCCTGACGGGATGTGGGACCAAGTCCTGGAAGCCATGGCGGCTACAGAAAAGGCAGCCGGGAGGAAGTTCGGGGATCCGATGAACCCCTTGCTTGTCTCTTGCCGTTCGGGTGCCAAGTTCTCCATGCCCGGAATGATGGACACCGTGCTCAACATCGGCCTCAACGACGAGACCGCAGAGAGCTTGATCGAGCAGACCCAGGACGAACGCTTTGTGTATGATGCCTACCGCCGCCTGATACAGATGTTTGGATCGGTCGTTATGGAGGTACCCCCCGAGCCTTTCGAGGAAGTTATTGAGCAGTATCGACAGCAGAAGGGGGTCGAGAGCGATACCGAGCTGGCGGCCGAGGACTGGAAAGCCATCACCGAGCGTTTCAAAGAGATCTTTAAAAAGGAAACTGGTTCGGAGTTTCCCGTCGAGCCGATGGATCAGCTGCGGCTGGCCATCGAGGCGGTTTTTAAATCGTGGAACGGGAAGCGTGCAGTAGATTATCGGAACGCGGCGGGGATCGCGCACGATCTATGCACCGGCGTGAACATCCAAACCATGGTGTTTGGGAACATGGGCATGGACTCCGGAACTGGTGTGAGCACTACACGCAATATCTCGACCGGCGAGGACGAGATCGAAGGGGATTACCTGATAAATGCGCAGGGCGAGGATGTAGTGGCGGGCATCCGCATTACGAAACCCATCGAAGAGCTCAAATCGGATATGCCTGAGGCATACGCCGAATTGGAATCGATCAGCGATCATCTGGAAAGACATTACCGAGAAGTCCAGGACGTCGAATTCACGATTGAACACAACAAGCTGTGGATGCTCCAAACCCGCGATAGCAAACGCACGGCGCAGGCCGCAGTGCGTATAGCCGTGGATCTGGTGGATGACGGAATGATTACCCGGGAGGAGGCTGTTACGCGAATCTCGCCTGATCAAGTCGACTTCTTCCTGCATCCGCAGTTCGACCTGGAGATCATGAAGGCGGCTACCAATCAAGGCCGCATGTTGGCAACTGGATTGAATGTATCGCCCGGAGCAGCGGTGGGCCAGGTGGCGCTAGATGCCGACAAGGCCGAAGCCTGGGCCAAGGATGAGGGCCGACAGGTCATCATGGTTCGGCCTGAGACCAAACCCGATGATGTCCATGGCATGTTGGCCGCAAATGGAATCCTCACCAGCCGAGGCGGCCGCACCAGCCACGCCGCGCTCGTTGCTCGCCAATTCGGAAAACCCGCGGTTGTGGGAGTTTCTGAGATGAGGATCGATTTGGATAAGCGGGTCATTTCGGTCGACGGTCGAGAAATACAGGAGGGCGATTGGATATCCATCGATGGATCGCGTGGCGAAGTTTATCTCGGCCAGCTCGACACGATGATCCCGGACTTCAACGATCCGTATCTCATTAAGATATTGTCCTGGGCCGACGACATCCGTCGCCTGGGGGTTTGGGCTAATGCGGACTATCCATCCGATGCAGAGCGCGCGCGGGAATACGGCGCGGAAGGCATTGGTCTGTGCCGCACGGAGCACATGTTCTTCGAGGCCGAGCGGCTCCCGATCGTGCAGAAAATGATTCTTGCCGATTCCGCGGAGGAACAAGCAGAAGCGCTCGACAAGCTCTTACCGTTCCAGCGAGAAGATTTTTCCGGTCTTTTCCGCGCCATGGACGGCCTACCAGTAATCATCCGTTTGATCGATCCTCCGCTGCATGAGTTCCTGCCCAGTCACGATGAACTGCTGGTTGAGGTCACTCGACTGCGAGAATCGGGAAAGGACCCCGATCGGCTCAAGGAACAGGAGCAGCTGCTTGGGGCGGTGCAGGGCATGCGCGAGTCCAATCCGATGCTGGGGCTGCGCGGGGTGCGACTTGGCATCCACATGCCGGCGGTCACCGAAATGCAAGTTCGTGCGATCATGGAAGCCGCAGTTGAGGTGAGCAAGGAGGGCGTGGACGTACATCCAGAAATCATGATCCCGCTGATCAGCCACGTCAACGAGCTCAAGACGCAGCAGGCGACTCTAGAGCGAGTGGCCAAAGAAGTGATGGCGGAGCAACAAGTCGAGATCGATTACAAATTCGGAACCATGATCGAGATCCCTCGGGCGGCGCTAACCGCGAGCGAAGTGGCTGAAATCGCGGAATTCTTCTCCTTCGGGACAAACGATCTCACTCAGACCACCTACGGCATCAGCCGAGATGACGCGGAGGCGAGCTTTCT
>JAZGCZ010000124.1:0-12106 GCA_036477195.1 Anaerolineales bacterium
GGGACAGCGTGAACCTGACGGTGGAGCTGATCGTACCGGTGGCGCTGGAGAAGGGGTCGAAGTTTGCGATCCGTGAAGGCGGCCTGACGGTGGGCGCCGGCGTGATCACCGAGATCATCGAGTAGCGTCAAATGGGGAAAAAAGGGTCAAGACCAATCATTACGCTTGAGTGCACCGAGTGCTCGGAGCGAAACTATACGACACAGAAGAGCCGAACGAACGATCCAGGACGAATCGAACTGATGAAGTATTGCGCACGGGAACGGAAGCACACGCTTCACCGTGAAACGAAGTAAGGCTGTAGGCCAGTAGCTCAATTTGGCAGAGCACCGGTCTCCAAAACCGGGGGTTGTGGGTTCGAGTCCTACCTGGCCTGCCTGATAAAAATGTCGCAGCTCTGAGGAGGAAATGTTGGCCAAGGCACAGATTGCCAGAAGACGAAGGGGTAACCCAGTAAGCCGCTACTTGCGCGAGACCGTCGCGGAGCTAAGAAAGGTTACATGGCCGACACGACCGGATGCATTGCGACTTACCGGCTTGGTGTTGGTCGTGGTTGTAATATCAAGCGCTGTTCTCGGTCTGCTGGATTATTTATTCGCGCAACTGGTTCGCTTCATAATTACGCTGGGCTGAAGCGGGAGATCAAGTGGAAGATCAACAAGCGTCGACGGTGAAAGGCGAAGAGGAATCGATGGCGGAGGCTGAAATGAAAGAGCCTGTCACGGATTCCGTGGATAAAGAAGTCGATACGCCGGCAGACGAGCTCACGGATGAAGAATCACCTGCCTCCGATGAAGTAGTGGAGGAGCCAGCGCTCGAACCGATGGCTGACGAAGAGCCAGAAGCTGAGATGGAGGCGACGGAGATCGAATCAGAGGCGGCTGAGGAAGCGAGTGTGGAATCGGAAACCGAGACAGAAGAAGCAGATGCCGAGACAGGTGAACCGGATGCCGATGCAGAGGAACCGGTTGCCGACGCAGAAGATTCGGCTTCCGAAGTTCCCACAGATATTCCGCCCGCGGAAGCCTCGCCCAATGGAAATGACGGCCAGGCCGCTGCCCTTGCGGTAGAACTCGCCACGGAAGCTGAGGTGCAGGCTCCCGGGCGCAAAGTTGCTGAGCCGGATGACGGACGTGAGTGGTACGTGGTGCACTGCTACTCAGGATATGAGAACAAGGTCCGTCACAATCTCGAGCAGCGTATTGAGACCATGGATATGAAGGGGAAGATCTTTGATGTCGTGGTCCCAACCGAGGAAGAAATGGAAGTGAAGGATGGCAAGCGACGCACTGTGGAGCGACGCGTCTTCCCCGGCTACATCCTGGTTCAGATGATCATGGATGAAGATTCTTGGTACGTGGTTCGGAACACACCAGGCGTCACGGGCTTCGTAGGTATGGGCAATGAGCCCACCCCGCTGCGCCCCGAAGAAGTCAGCCAAATTGTGAAACGAATGGAGGCTGATGCACCACGAATTAAGGTCACCTACGATGTTGGCCAGAAAGTGCGAATTATCGACGGACCATTCAACGATTTCATCGGAACGGTCGATGATATCGACATGGAAAAAGCAAAGGTGCGAGTCATGGTTTCGTTCTTCGGAAGGGAGACACCCGTAGAACTGGATTTCCTGCAGGTCGAAAAGGCCTAGCTGAAAACTAAAAATCATACGTCCTGGACTATGTGAGTAGGCAGGATCTAAATAAGCGAGTGAACAAGTGGCGAAAAAGATCAAGGCTGTAACGAAGTTACAGATAGAGGCCGGAAAGGCTAATCCTGCCCCACCGATCGGGCCTGCATTGGCGCCACATGGCATCAACTTGATGGCATTCTGCAAGGAATACAATGTGCGCACATCCAGCCAAACCGGAGAGATCATCCCGGCTGAGATTACGATCTACACTGATGGAAGTTTCAGCTTCATATTGAAAACCCCCCCTACGGCGGTTCTGCTCCGCAAGGCCGCTGGTGTCGAGAAGGGGTCGGCGGAGCCCAACCGCGAAAAGGTCGGGACGGTCACCCGGAATCAGGTCAGAGAGATCGCAGAAACTAAAATGAAAGACCTAAACGCAATAGACCTCGAAGGCGCCATGCGGCAAATCGAGGGAACTGCCCGCAACATGGGCATTGAGGTTATGGGATAAGGAATTGGGAAGACACGGGAAGAATTACGAAGCGGCGGCAAAGAAGATCGATCGGGAGCGGTCCTATGATCCCCGCGAGGCGCTGGACCTTGCGCGTATAACCTCCTTCACGAAATTCGATGGAACGATCGAAGTCCATTTTCGACTCGGCGTGGATCCGCGCCACGCAGAGCAGCAAATCCGCGAGACAGTCATGCTGCCGCACGGCCTGGGCAAGTCGGTGACAGTCGTGGTATTTGCGGAAGGGGACGATGCCAGGTTGGCATCAGAGGCCGGAGCGGATCACATCATCGACAATGAGTTGATGGAGAAGATCCAAAATGGATGGACCAATTTTGATGCCACGGTCGCCACACCATCGATGATGGGCAAGGTCGGCAAGTTGGGTAAGATCCTTGGCCCGCGTGGTTTGATGCCGAATCCGAAGGCTGGAACGGTAGTTCCTGGGGAAGACCTGCCGCGCGTGATTGACGAACTAAAGGCAGGCCGAGTGGAGTTTCGGCTGGATCGAACAGCGAATCTTCATGTGCCGATTGGCAAGGCCTCCTTCGGTACGGACAAGCTGTACGACAATATGGCGGCATTGATGGAAGTGATTATCCGGGCTCGTCCACCTTCAGCAAAGGGGATATTCTTCCGAAAGATTGTGGTCACGAGCACTATGGGTCCAGGTGTAAAGATAGACGCGACCGCGGCTCAAGCGATGTAGCAGAGAAAATCTTTAAGCTCACCAAAGACAGCAGGTGCCCAGTCAGGGCTTAATTTCCTGCCGAGGTGAAGGTTTCAGCGGTGCTTTACAGCAAGCTTAGCCTTTGCCTCTTGTGCAAAGGCTAAATATGTTAAAGGAGGTTTGAGACTTGGCGATAACTAAAGCACGCAAGGAAGCGCTGGTACAACAGTACAAAAAACTCGCAGAGAACTCCAGTGGGATCATCCTGGCGTCGTTTTCTGGGGTGACTGTCAAAGACCTGCAGGAGCTGCGCGGCCAGATCCGGGAAGTGGGAGGCGAGTTCCACATCGTAAAGAATAGCTTGATGGATCTCGCATTTAAGGAGCTTGGCCTGCCGCTGCCCGAAGGGGCCACCGATGGAACTACCGCGATTGGGTTTGCTATGGTGGAAGTGTCGGGGGTGGCAAAGGCGATCGTCGATCTCAGCAGGGAGCAGGGAACCCTGCAGATCAAGGGAGGTTTGATCGAAGGCGAACTTATTGATCAAGCCCGGATCATACAGTTGGCCGATCTGCCGCCTATGCCGGTTGTTCGAGCGCAGTTTCTGGGGCTTATCACCGCGCCTGCCGGACAGGTGGTAGGCACGCTGGCGGCAACGTTGCGGCAGCTTGTGGGAGTTATGCACGCATATTCGAAGAGCGAGGGCGCTGAAGCGGCCTAGCTCACAACATGAAAATCAGAAAGGGAAATGAGGAGATAGAACATGGCAGATCTTAAGAAGTTAGCAGATCAGCTCAGTAAACTCACGGTGCTCGAGGCCGCCGAGCTGACCAAGATGCTCGAGGAAGAGTGGGGGGTATCGGCAGCTGCGCCGATCGCGTTGGCAGCTGCACCGGCTGGAGATGCAGATGATGCGGCAGAAGAGAAGACCGAGTTCGACGTGATTCTGAAGGATGTCGGTCCAAAGAAGATCGATGTCATCAAGGCCATTCGACAAATTACGTCTCTGGGGCTCAAGGACGCCAAGGAATTGGCTGAGACGCCTGAAGCAAAGGTGTTAGAAGCAACTGGCAAGGAAGCCGCACAAGACGGAAAATCCAAGTTAGAGGCAGCAGGCGCTACTGTCGAGTTGGCTTAATCAACAGAAAACAAACGGCCGTCCAGTTTGGGCGGCCGTTGCGCGCCACCCGAAAGCAGCACGCCAAAGCATATTATGGGTGCGGAATATTCCGTTGAAACTCCGCCAGCGCCATAGACCGCGGTAGTATATCTCCGATGCGAGAACACATCCTTGTAATCGAAGACGACGCTCGTATTCTGCAATTATTGCGGCGCGGCTTGACCTATGAAGGATATACCGTCGAGTCCGCCGCGGACGGGCCGGAAGGTTTGGTGTTGGCCAGAGAGCGACCGCCAAACCTGGTTGTCCTGGATTGGCTGCTGCCAGGCCTGGACGGATTGGAAGTCTGTCGCCGATTGCGGGCTGCCGGAGCGGTTCCAATTCTCATGCTGACTGCAAAAGATGCCGTCGCTGACCGAGTCGAGGGCCTCGATGCGGGCGCCGACGATTATCTCGTCAAGCCGTTCGAGTTTGATGAGCTCCTGGCGCGTATCCGCGCGCTGCTCCGCAGAGCAAAGCCTGAAGACGCTCCGGAAGTGCTGTCGTTTGCCGATCTAAGGCTGGATACCGGCACGCATCAGTCCTACCGAGGCGAGCGTGAAATTGAGCTGACAGCCAAGGAATACGAACTGCTTGAGCTCTTCTTGCGACACCCTCGTCAGGTCCTAACGCGGGATGTGATCTACGATCGGGTTTGGGGATATGACTTCGGGGGGGAAAGCAACATTATCGAAGTCTACGTCCGCTATCTTCGGCAGAAGACCGAAGCCGCCGACGAACCAAGACTGATTCACACAGTTCGTGGGGTGGGCTATGTGCTTCGGGAGGAATCTTGACTCTGCGCGCCCGGTTGACCCTATGGTATACGGGACTACTTGCTGGAGTCTTGATCCTTTTCGGCACGGCGGTGTACCTTCTGCTCTCATTTCTCCTGACCCAACAAATCAACGACACGCTCCTCCGAACGGCTGAAGATATTCGCTCAACTGCTATCCGATCTGTGGATGGCGAAGTAATTGCGTTCCCTCCTCAAGCGTTGGCCCTCACCGCTGGCGTCGGCGTGCAATTGACCCGAAATGATGGCGAGGTGGCATTCCAGGACTTGGGCATGGAGGAGCTAACCCTGGACCCACTCGACACGGACCAACGTTCAGCGCTCTTCCGCACCGTAACGATCGGAAACGATAGCTACCGCGTGCTCACTTATCCCTTGCTGTTGCAGCCAGAGGACGAGGTGATCGGTTTCCTCCAACTGGCCAGTTCCCTAGAGGCTTCCCAACAGGCATTACAAAATCTCCTGATCTTAATGGTCGTTGGCGGCGTTATCGCCGTGGTTGTGGCAGGAATTGTGGGATGGTCGACAGCAGGCGCAGCACTGCGTCCGCTGGACAAAGTGACTGAAACTGCACTTCATATCACGCGAGCCCATGATCTCTCGCGGAGAATTCCTCAATCCGGACCTCCGCGCGATGAAGTCGGTCGGCTCACGCTGGCTTTCAATGAAACGCTCGAGCGCCTGGAGAGTTTATTTGAAACGCAGCGAAGGTTCTTAGCCGATGTATCGCATGAGCTTAGAACGCCGCTAACCACGATCCGCGGCAATGTCGATCTGATCTCTCGCATGGAGCAACTGGATAGCGATTCCCTGGATGCCATTAGAGCCGAGGTCGATCGGATGACGCGCATGGTGAACGATCTTCTGCTCCTGGCCAAAGCCGAGACGGGCAAGCTGCCCTTGGCGTTGGAGGAAATCGAGCTCGATACGCTGATGCTGGAAGTGTACAAGCAGGGGAATGTGCTTGCGGGTGAGGGAGTGAAAGTGGAAATTGGCAGAGAGGACCAGGTCCGGGTGATTGGAGATCGAGATCGGCTGCGGCAGGTCTTGTTGAATCTAATTGCCAATGCGCTCGACCATACGCCATCAGGAGGTACGGTGACGCTTGCTTTGGCCTGCGTGGAGGACTGGGCTCGATTGACCGTGACGGATACTGGTTCCGGAATCCCAAATGATGAGCTTCCTCATATATTTGAGCGCTTCTACCGCATCGATCGATCGAGGCAGAGAAGCGATACCGGAGGTGCAGGTCTCGGCCTCTCAATTGCCTACTGGATCACGCGCAGCCACAATGGGAGAATTGAAGTGGTCTCCGAGGAAGGCCGGGGGACGACCTTTTCTGTCTGGCTGCCTCGGCTTGAAGGAGATTGTGTTTCCGCCATTGAGCCTTCCTTACAGATTGAAGGCGCGGGAACCCCGGCCTAGCTAGGGTTCCCAAGCCCACTGCTGCACAACCCCATTCATACGAGGGCGCGGGACCCCAGCCTAGCCAGCAGACCCAACTACCAACCCCATCCATTCAAGGCGCTAAGCCCACAATTTCAGCCAACCGAGTAATCAAACCGATTAGCCCTGCTGAGCCTCCGCAGCTCGCCTACATAGGCTTGCGCCTCCAGCCTCGAGCCATGAACTGACACCTGGGCTCGGAACTTTGCCAAGCCGTATATCGCTCAGAATTGCCACCCCCCATCGGACATAGCGCAGGGTTTCAGCTGGCCATAGGGTTGGAGCTCGCGTAATCTGGCCATGACCCCCGTTGTATCCGGCCAGGGCTAGTGCCTCATCGCCTCCTGCCAATTCGAGGCTTCGCGCCAGATAGCTAAGACCGCGGAAGGCGTTGGTTTCTGGCTCGAGCGGATCTTCCCCAGAGCCGAAGTGAAACGGCATCACTTGAAACAAGCCAGCCGCTCCTGCGTTAGAGTGGATGGAGGGGTGCCCACATGATTCGATCTGCATTACGGTCGCCACCAGCTCGGGCGGTAGACCATATTCCACAGACCAACGCAGGATATCGGGCGCCCAATGCCGTACCTCGGGCGTAAATACCTCTGGAATTGAGAAAGTGAATTGCTGAGGGGAGGGAGGGTTCTGATCAGGAGCTGGCGGCGAGGCCTCTGCTTGCTGGCGACCGGCGACAAGAATAACGAAGGTTGCTATGGGAAAACTGGCTGCCAGCAGTACTGGCAGCCAGCGGATCAAGCTAGCGGTGTTTGATCGAACTGCCCAGCCCAGGCTAACGCTGGCTAAACAGAATATCCGGCCACGGCTGGTGCTGGCTGAGCGAATGATCGGGCCCAGGCCAACGCTGCCTGAGCGGCTGAGCGAGTGCAAGCTAGCGCTGGCTGATGGGCTGCGCCATAAGCGTACGCTTCGAGCGGTTGCCATTCCGTGTTCTCCTTAATTGGACTGCGGTTCTCGATTGGGACCGCCGGCGGTGACCGGCGAGCGTGAACGTCCCGATCAGCAACACGCGGAGCAACCAGACGAGCGCAGCTACAAAAATTGGTGCACCGGATAGTAGTGACTCTCTAGCGATGACCTCATTGCCCAAGGCGGGATGATTCAGGAGCGCCAGCGAGACAGACCACCAAGTCAGGATGGCATTCATGGTGGCCGCCAGCAGCCACGCACCGACCAGGTACCATATTTCGATGCGGACTTTCTTCTTGGGTGTGAACAGCCAGGAGAGGCCGGCGAAATCCATGGCACTAAAAGCCACCGCCAGAATGGTCGCCCAACTTATGACACCTAAGCTTAGGTCGCCGAGTAGGTCCGCCAGAGCGAATTCCGTTGTGCCGAAGTTAAACAGTTCGAATGCGATTAAGGCGCCCACCATGATGGCCGCGAAAAAGAGATCGCGTTCGCCAGTCAGCTTGGAGAGCCCTGAACGCATCTCCCCTAACCGGTCTGCTTCGGGTCGTGCTACCTGTGTGTAAATTGACATCTCTCACCTCCACTAGAACAATTGTTCGGTTGAGCGAGTATAGAACAAGCGTTCTGGAGAGTCAAGCGCATAGCCAAGTAAGTCGAATTACATCCTCGCCAGCTAGATAATATGAAACTTCGTTAGCAATGAATTCTCGATTTGGATTTCTCGCCATCATCGGTTCGGCCTTGATCCTGGCGGCTTGTGCTCCGAACCTTGAACCGAGTACCGCGGGTGAAGAGGGCCAGGAGCCAGAGTACGACATCATCACTCTGCTACCAAAGGATGCCATCCCCTCGATCGATCGCCCACGCTTCTATGGCGTTCACGAGGCGGATGCCGAATACGGGCCCAATGAGGTGGTGATTGGCGTGGAGTTTGACGGCGATGCCCGAGCGTATCCGGTTGGCTTGCTATCCAGCCACGAGATTGTGAACGACATCGTGGGGGGGCGGCCCATTGCGGTAACCTGGTGACCGCTCTGCTATACGGGAATCGTGTATTCCCGAGAAGTCGGCGGCGAGATCCTGGAGTTCGGGGTCAGCGGAAAACTCATTATGAATGTATTGGTTATGTACGACCGCCAGACAAACAGCCTCTGGTCCCAGCTTTTAGGGAAGGCGGTGCGAGGGCCGTTTGAAGGCACGGTGCTTGAGTATCTACCGGCGTGGCAGACCACATGGAGCGATTGGAAGTCCCGCCATCCTGAAACCCAGGCGCTCGTAAAAGGATACTCGGGCGACTACGACCCCTACGCTAGTTATTACTCTTCAGGAGCCGCTGGCGTCATCGGAGAGACGCGCAGCGACGATCGCTTGCAGACCAAGCAATTCATTATCGGTGTTGACGCCGGTCAAGCGACGATGGCATTTCCCTTCAGCAAGCTAACGCAGCAGCCGGTCGTGAACGCGGATGTTGGAGATGTGCCCATCCTGGTCTTATTCGACGCTGAGAACGCAAATGGCATAGTCTTCAGCCGGCTGGCTTCAGACCGTGTTCTGACGTTTGAATCTGCGGGAGATGGCCAGTTAAGGGATCTCGAGACGGGTACCTTATGGGATTTGTGGGAGGGGGAAGCTATCGACGGGCCGCTTGCTGGCGAGAAATTGGAACGCGTCAAGAGCACTACGATCTTTTGGTTTGGGTGGAAGGACTTCCATCCCGATACGTTGGTTTATGGAGCCGAATAAGTAACGCTAAGAAAGAGGTGCCGCGGGCGGATCGCCGCGGATCAGGACTCCGCAGATAGATCGCCGCGGATCAGGACCCCTCAGATAGATCGCCGCGGATCGGGACCCCTCAGGTAGATCGCCGGGGATCAAGACTCCGATAGCGACTCAACGATCGACGCGACCCCTTGTAGAAAGCCAAATGAGTGCGGAGCCCAAGGCCATAAGCGGCAGCACAATCAATCCTGCCTCAGGACCAAAGCCTCCGCCGGTGAACAATTCTGGCCCTTCGACCGTATGCGCCACTATGGATGGTGTCGGAGTGCCACTCACGGCAAAGCCGAAGACCGGACCCTGAAAGAAATTCCACCCGATGTGCAGCCCAATCGGTAGCCAAAGCGACCTTGTCCGCAGCCACCCGTACGCCAGAAAATAGCCCGCAGCAAAGAGCCCGATGCTCGATGCAATCGATGCCGAGAAGTTGCCTAAGTGAGCAATGGCAAACACCGCGGAACTCAGAAATAAAGCAAGCGCCAGACCGGTTCCGTCTCGGAGATTCTGCAGATAGTAGCCACGAAACAATAGCTCTTCATAGAATCCCACAGCAAAGAAACCAACCAACCCGAGAACCACTCCGAGCATAGTCAGCGCAAAACTGCCCTCTGTCCAGCCCCAGCCTTCGATGGTGAGCCAACCCAAACCCCATTGGGTAATGAAGATCAGCGCAAAAAGAGGGGCGGGAATCAGGAAGCCAATCAGCAAGTCCCGAGGTGCCGGCACTTTCAACTCCAGCCCAAGGGAGGCAAAAGACCGGCGATCCAAAGCGCGGCGTGCGATCCAGACCGATACGGTCACCGCCGGCAGGGCGACGATGGTGGTGAGCGCGAGCAGGAGTTCTTCTGGAATACCACCCCTGGCCACGAGATCGGAATTAATAAATGCAATCCCCGCGATAACGATCGAGAGCCCGATCGAGAACACGAAAGCAATGACGAGCATGATCCCGCTCTGAACCAGCAGCCGCCAGCCTGCTCGCAACCGCTGATCGCTGGGGGATAAGAAAATGCGCGCAGCCAGGATTGATTGCGCGCTTGGCTTGTTAGCTGACGGAGTCACGGAATCTAGCCGCCAGCGCGGGCGATATACGCAGAGCCCATAGCCGTATCAGCGGATCAGTGTATGCACCTGCTCAGGCATGTACAGCACCGAGCGGAGCTCCGTTCTGTGCGCCAGTTATTTGCCCCGATCATCACTTGATAAGGGTATGCACTTGCTCATGCATGTACAGCTGCAGGTAGTAATGCCCGCCCGCATTCTTGCCGGAGGAGCCGGAACCTTTCCAGCCACCGAAGGGCTGGAAGCCGGGCCAGGCCCCCGTGGTCGAGCCTTGCGGCCGATTGGCGAAGGTGACACCGGCCTCGATATTCTCGAAGAACCATTCCGCCTCCTGGTCACTGCCATAGAAGCCCGCGGTGAGCCCGTAGCTAGTGCTGTTGGCCAACTCCAGCGCTTCTTCCTTGCTCTTGCAGGCATGAACCATCGTGACGGGCAGGAACATCTCATGCTTCCACAGGCGGTGATCGGTCTTGACATCGGCCACGATCGTTGGCTCGACGAAGAAACCTTTATCCAGATCACCCTCAGTGACAACCTTGCCGCCGGTCAGGAATTCGCCTGCCGCGGACAATTCCTCGCTGTAGTCCTTGAAATTCTGATAGGCGCCGCGGTTGATGACCGGACCCATGAATACTTCCCGATCGGTGGGATCGCCAACCTTGAGTTTCTTAGTGGCTTCGCTCAGCTTGGATACGAACTCATCGTGGATTTGCTCTTCGACGTAGAGTCTTGAATTGGCAGAGCACTTCTGACCCTGCAGGCCGAAGGCGGATCGCAGGACGCCGGAAACCGCTCGATCGAGGTCGGCATTGCGCGTGATCAACGAGGGGTTCTTGCCGCCCATCTCCAGGATGATGGGGCGCGGGAATTCGCCGTTGGCAAATGTGCGGTAGATATGCATCCCGACGTCGAACGAACCCGTAAACGTGATGCCATCCACCAGGGGACTGTTCACAAGACCTTCGCCAAGCGTACTGCCGGGTCCGGTCACGTAGTTGAATGCGCCATCCGGCAATCCGGCATCTCGGAAACATTCCGCCAGCAAGCGCACCGTCCACGGCGTATCGGTGGCGGGCTTCATCACGATGGTATTTCCCGCAACGAGCGCCGCGCCCGCTGGTCCGCCGGTTAGCGCGGCCGGGAAGTTGAAGGGACTGATAACCACCCAAACCCCATAGGGCCGAAGCACCGAGATGTTCTGCGCCTGATACCCCTTGAGCGGATCCTTGCCCATGGGGACCACATAACCGTCGTTCGATTCCATCTGATCGCAGGCGTATCGAATCAGGTCGGCGGCCTCGGCGGCATCCGCCAGCGCCTCCATGCGGTTCTTGCCGACCTCGAGTGAAAGTACTGCTGCGATCTCGTAGACACGGGTATCGATCTGACCGGCGGCCCTGCGCATGGTCTCCACCCGTTCCTTCCAGGGCATTCGCGCCCAGGTAGGAACCGCTCGCTGAGCAGCTTCCAGAGCTCGATGCGCGTCTTCTCCGGTACCGCTCTGAAACGATCCCAGAACCCAGTCTTGATTGATAGGCGATCGATCCTCAAACTTCTGGGCAGAATACGCATCCTGCCCATCGATGATCATTGCGTGCTCAGAACCCAGCGACCCCCTGACCTCTTCGAGAGCCGCCTCGTAATTCTGGTGAAGCTCCTCGGGGGGATCGTACATGGTCGCATAGGTGAGTCGGAAATCAGCGTCTACCTTCTCTGCCATAGATCTCAACTCCTTCAAAAAAGCACGGACTTCGGGGTCGAACACGTGCGAATCAGCGCCGGATATTCGATAAAGCGTGGGCTTCAGCACTCCAGCATTTGCGAGTTAGCGCCGGATATTCGGTTAAGCGCGGACTTCAGGGCTCACGCGTTTGCGATTAAGCGCCCTTCAACGCTCCCGCGTTTGCGAGCGCGTGCTCCAGATGTGGTCTATGCTCAAAGTATACCGTCGGGGATGTATACTCGAATCAAGCCATGCCCAAGCCTTCCGAACTGATCAAGATCTTCATGATGATCTCGATCACGCTCTTCTTCTTTCAGGGGCTGCGAACCATCTTTTCCTCACTGTTTGGGATCATCTATGACCAGGTCTTAGTGGGACCGGTCACAATCTGGCTTGGGACCAG
>JAZGCZ010000125.1:0-16235 GCA_036477195.1 Anaerolineales bacterium
AGGATCACTGCTCGATAGCGTCGATCCGTAAGGATTCGCCGGCCGGCGCTGGCGGAGACCGACAGAAACGTATCCCAGGCATAGTCGGCGCTGATGTGGCCAATATAGAAAGCCGCCAGGGTGGTGGCTCCAATCGCCTGAGCCTGCGCAAGATACCCCGCCGCAACTGTCACCCACCACACGTACCAAAACGGATTGGCGAGCGTTGTGACCACGCCCAGCCCGAATAGCGCGGAATAGGATCTGGGCTTGCTGGCTTCCTCGGGGTGGGGAAGATGGATCGTGCCGCGCGCGGCCGCGTAAATGTAGTTTCCTCCGATCGCCAGCAATGTGAGTCCGCCGAGCAGGCCGATGATGGTGCTGGCCAGTGGAGCATTCATCAGAGTCGCAAGCCCGAAGGTAATAAGCACCACCATTAGAAATTCTAGGCTGGAATGGCCGCTGGCAACCATGGGGCCGACGCGCCAGCCTTGGCGGGGGGATTCGCTCAGAATGGCGGCGGTCACCGGACCCGGTGAAACGACCGCGCCGAAGGTGACCACGAACGAAAATATGAAAACGGCGGCTAATGAGTCAGTCGACAACTTCGCCAACGGTAGGACGAAGCGTCATTTTACTGGAGGTGGCTGCAGAGGCCGGATACTCGAGATGAAGAGGGGAAAGGCAAATTATGGAACTTGGATTAGGAGGCTTTGACGAAACGTCGAAGGTCGGGGAAGACCAGCTTTTTATGTTCCGATTTGCGCAGAGCGGCGCGATTGGCGGCCTCGAAGTTGAGCATCACTTCCTTCAGTGCCCGCACCTGCCATCCCGGCGGATCCTGTGAGAATACTGCCAGGACAGCGGTGTAATTGCCGGGGATTAGCAAGAGCCCCGAGCCGTCGTCCAGATGGGTGGCGAGCATCCGACCGGGTCCAGACTCTTTGCGGGGCGGTCCAAAGGTGCGGAGCAGCCCCATCGCTTCTTCGGCAGATTCTGGCATTTCGCCCTGGATGAAAATCTGGTTTCGTTCCTTAAGATCGTAAAGGGCAAAGCATGTGCACGATGCCTCGTTTAGCTGCATCAGGAAGGTAGTACGTCCTTCCTCGAGAACCACTCGCCACCGATCGCTGCTGGGATGGGCTTCTTTCAAACGCATCGCAACTTCGCGCTGTTCTTGATAGTGTCTCCGGATAGCCCGGTATTGCGACCCGTTGATGCGGCCATTTTCAAAATCATCCTCCAGCCGCTCGATCTTCTCATCGATATTGGAGAGCATCTCCATGAGCTCTGGAGCATCCTGCGTCTCGAGCTCCATTTTCAGCGTCTCCTCGATGGACCGTTCTGTTAATGAGTCTTCAGTAACGAATTCCTCAATCGCCACATCTTCCACAAATACATTGGGTGTATCGCCTTCGAGCTGCGCCAGACGCGTGTCTTGCTCGCGGAGCAACTCACGCACCGCACGCAGCTGGCCCGCGCTGATTGTTCCATCGCAGAATGCAAGCGCAGCCGACAACATCCGCTCGCGAGCCAACGCCAGCTGCTCTTTGGCGCGCTGTATTTCGGGGTCAACCCGCGTTTCAGTCTCCTGATCGGTCTCGACCAGGGGACCTGTATCTGACATGGAACTATGATACATGGCGCCCCCTTAGTGGATCAGATGACTAGGGTACCAAGGGGATTAAGTGCGATTCTTGGTTCCCCTTGACCTTCAGCCAAAGGGAGAATCCTGCGTGCTATGCGTCAATGGCACCGTTCGAGCCGAAGCAAGCTCGTCAACAGGCTGCGATATACTCTAGCGCCGTAAGGTGCAAGCAAGGACTGTTCAAGAGAAGCGCCGAAAGGTTCCGGAAAGGAGTTTCAGGCGAAGCGCCGCAATGTGCGGGCGAGGCCGACCTGCCGGAAAGCGCCGCAATGTGCGGGCAAGTTTGACCCGCGGGGAAGTCCGCAAAGGGCAGGGATATGCCCGCAGGGAGCGAGGCAGGTGCGGGCAAGGATGTACCCGCCGGGCGCGCGGCGGGAACTGGACAAAGGAACAATGAGAGGACCATTGAAGGTTCGGAGGGTCGGATTGAAGGGTTGGCTGTTGAGCATGATCCTGCTGTTCGCGCTTGGTGCCTGCAATCTCTCATCGCAGGAAGCCAGTACTCCTACGCCGTCCAGTGAACAGGTACTCGTGACGGCCCGAGCGATCGCGCAGGCAACGCTGGACGCTGCCAGCCCGACGGCGACGCCCGCGCCTCCAACTGAAACTGCTGGTCCACCGACTGAGACCTTCACCCCCGAACCTACCGGCACGCCCTCTATCACAACCGCAGTTGCCGACTACAACGCCAACATCCGAAGCGGGCCGGGCGAGGAATACCAAATTATCGACTTTATCCTGGCTGAGGAAGCGGGTGAGATCATCGGCCGCTACGACGACACGCCGATCGGTACTTGGTGGTTCATTCGTCGCTTCGGCGAAACCGGCCGCGACGGTTGGGTCTGGGAAGGAGCGGTGACGCTGAGCGGGAACGAGGCGAGCGTACCGGTTCTCGAACCGCCTCCGACTCCAACTCCTACACAGGAGCCGCCCGGGCCGACTCCTACTCCCAGTGAGACCCCTACGCCGACCGCCACACCGTAGAATATATCGGTTCCCATGAGGGCAAGTCTTATTGGGCCGGCGGCCCCCAGAGATTGCTCCAAATACAAAGGCTCCCGCAATGGCCTTCCACGGGAGCCTCAGATAGCTGACCAGAATTCGCTAGCTGCTAAGCGCCAAAGCGCTATCCGAACTCGATTCCCTGCGCCAGCGGTAATTCCTTGGACCAGTTGATCGTATTGGTCTGGCGACGCATATAAGCCTTCCAAGCATCTGATCCAGACTCGCGTCCGCCGCCAGTCTCCTTTTCTCCTCCGAACGCACCTCCGATTTCAGCGCCTGAGGTCCCGATATTGACATTCGCGATTCCGCAGTCGGAACCGCGCGAGGATAGAAAGGTTTCTACCGTCCGCATGCTGTCGGTGAATATGGCGCTGGACAAGCCCTGCGGGACGTCATTGTGGATTTCCATGGCCTCATCAATGGTGTCGTACTCAAGCATGTACAGGATCGGTGCAAAGGTCTCCTGCTTTACGATCTCAGTCTGCTCGGGCATCCTGACAATCGTAGGTTCCACGAAATTCGGACCGAGATCGGGTCGGGCGTTGCCTCCTGCAACGATCTCGCCGCCTTGTTCCTTGATCTTCTCAAGCGCATCGAACATCTCTTCAACTGCAACTCCTGCAACCAACGGGCCCATCAGTGTCCCCTCTTCAAGCGGATCACCCAGCTGAACCTGCTTGTATGCCTTGATCAACCGCTGCTCCAATTCCTGGGCTTTGTCTTTATGCACGATGATGCGCCGCGTGCTGGTGCAGCGTTGGCCCGATGTTCCGACCGCACCAAACAAAATCGCCCGTGTAGCAAGGTCCAGATCGGCATCTTCCGCCACTACGATGGCGTTATTCCCTCCCAGCTCGAGAATGGTGCGCCCAAAGCGACGTGCCACTGCCTCGGAGACTCGGCGGCCGATCTTGGTTGAGCCGGTAAAGGATATGAGCTCAACGCGTGTGTCATTGAGCAGCAGCTCCCCGACCTCGGACCCACTGCCGATGACCAAATTGAACACCCCCGTCAGCCCGTAATCCGCCATGACTGCATTCGCCAGATGCTGAATGGCGATCGCAGTTAAGGGAACGTAGGAAGAAGGTTTCCAGATCGTGGAGTCTCCACACACCGCTGCAATTGCGGCATTCCAAGACCAGACTGCTGCCGGAAAATTGAAGGCGGTGATCACGCCGATCGGACCCAGCGGATGCCACTGCTCGTACATGCGATGGGAGGGGCGCTCAGAATGCATCGTCAGCCCATACAGCTGACGCGAGAGACCCACGGCAAAGTCGCAGACGTCGATCATCTCTTGGATTTCCCCATGTCCCTCCGCTTGAATCTTGCCCATTTCGAGGCTGACTAGATCTCCTAGCGGCTCCTGGTATTCTCGAATTAGCTCGGCCAGATCACGTACGAGCAAGCCGCGCTTCGGGGCAGGCATATCTTGCCAGGTCTCGAAGCTCTCAGCTGCCGCGCTGGCCACCTGTTCGTAGCCATCGGACGTGGCTTGAATAACGCTTGCGATCGGCTGGTTATTGGTAGGGTTGTACGAGATCAATTCCTTCCCGGCCGGGTCCCGAATCCATTGATCGGGCCCGGTGGATGCGCCGGCGTTGACTTCCTCAAGATTCAGTTTCTCGAGCAGCGATTGCATTACGTGAACTCCTTAGCGAAGAGCGGTCGGGGCCATTCGGGCGGAGCTTGCGTAAGGTACGCTCCTCCGAGAGGCCGGAGATTGAGGGCACCCTTGGGTGACCCTCATGATTCTAGTTTACCAAATGGGGACTGTCAGGCGACGACGCGCGTGCCAAGCGCGTACCCAAGGAGTGCGCCCTGATGATTTGCGGGACTGTCAGGCGACGACGCGCGTGCCAAGCGCGTACCCAAGGAGTGCGCCCTGGAGATTTCCGGGAGAGGCGCCAGAGAAGATTCGTACCTCAACTTCCGGCATGGCTTCGGCTAGAGCTAATGCTTGCTCCACTTTGTGGGCCATCCCTCCGGTGACATCGGTGGAATCTGCCCCTTCCAACTGGATTTTCGCGGCCCGATCTGCGGAGATCTCCGGCATGACCCGATCTCGAGCAGGGTACCGTTCATACACGCCCTCCTCAATCCCTGCCAAAAGAATGCGTTCGGGTCTTAGCTCCGCTGCCAGGTGAGCCAGCACATTCTCCGTCGACAATATCGCGGCTCCCTGACCACGATCAAAGACGATATCGCCTTGTACGACTGGAAGTTGGCCCGCATCCAGCGCTCTGCGAATCGGCTCATCGGCTAATTGTGCAATTTCGCCGTGGTCCGACACGGCAATTGCAGAGGGAGGAAAAGAGAACGCTGGGAGGCCAGCTTCCAGGAAGGTGTCCATGACGATTCGATGCAGGCGATTTGCAGCTGCCCAGACTTCTCTAACGCCGCGCCACTCCTCCGCGGTCTTGACTCCACCATCAAATCCAAATTCCACCGCGGCCGCATGACCGAAAGACCCGGATCCATGACCGACCAGAAGCTTAGTCTCCGGCTTAGCGCGCATCGCTTCCGCTATCTCTTTAGCCAACCGCTGAAGGATTCCGATCTGTGCCGTTTCGCGCTGCGCCTTATCAGTAATGAGAGAGCCACCCAGCTTGAGGAATATCACTGGCCGATTTCGGTACGGATGGTGCGAATAGCGCCGGCTTCACGAAGAGCACTGTCAACCGCCTCAAGCGAAGAATCGTCTACATGTGCGATCATGATGCCGCCGCCCCCGGCGCCAGAGAGCTTGGCGCCCATAGCACCCGCTTCTCTAGCGGCGAGGATTAATCGCTCCAGACTGGGGCTGCTGACGCCCAGAGTTTCAAGCAATGTCTGACCGTGGTTCATGAGCGGACCCAAGTTACTGGTTTCTCCTCGGCCGATGGATGCGCTTGCTTGCTCGGTCAACTCACCGATCGAATCGAATATGGCGTCAATAAACTCGGCGTCCCCGGTCCAGCGACCTCGCAGCATCGTCACCAGCTGTTTGGTAGGCGACGGCTCGCCCGTATCCCCGATCACAAACTGGAAATGCCCCGTGACACCCAGGGGTCGTGGTTCCTCGCCCTTTGTGAAAAGGACTGGTATCTCGAATGCCACCACCGTATTGTCGATGCCGGAGGGATCTCCATGATGCAGCTTCTCGACCTCAAAAGCCATCTGAGCCACTCGATCCGCGCCAAGCTCGTGATCGAAGTGTGCACAAATTGCACGAATGATCGCTACCGACACAGCAGCACTCGAACCCAGGCCAGATGCGCGAGGGATATCGGAGGTAACTCGCACTTGAATCCCACCCCTGACGTGAGTTTCCTCCATGGCAAGACGAATAGCTTTTGCAAGCGGCTGGTTGTCTGGCAGCTCGTCCAGGAAGGCATCCGTCCCTACGTCAGGCGCCTCGACCTGCACACGTTCGTCTTCCCGTGGGGAGATTTCCGCATGCGCATGAACGGCTTGCACCGGTACAGCAAGCGCCGGACGACCGTAGACGGCAGCGTGTTCGCCTAGGAGAATAGCTTTTCCGGGTGCGGAGGCTGTAGTCATGGATTCCTAAACTTGACCTCCGGAGAATTCATTGGCTTCGTCATCGGCATCGTGTATTCAAATGTAGAGGATTACGACTGCAAGCATTCCCCACAAAACCAAAGTGGCCAGGAGCGGACGATCGCTGAGAATCAGCTCATCAGGTGCGCCCCCGGCATCCTCCACGTGGATTAAATACAGGTAGCGAAAAACCCCATAGATCACGAATGGAATGGTGAGCATCATCAGGTGGTTCGCCGGCAAGTTGAGCGCCGAAAATGTATAGAGCGAATAGGCCATGATGGTAGAAGCTGACACGATGACGATCAGCTGATCTAGATATCCAATCGTGTATCCATCGAGAACTTTCCGATGAGTGTTGGCCTCCTCTGCCAGCAGTATGATCTCTGCACGTCGCTTGCCAAACCCTATGATAAGAGCCAGCAAAGTAGTGCAGACATATAGCCAGGGAGAGAAGCGGGCAACCTCGATCAGTGCCACCCCAGCAGCCACTCGCAGCACGAAGCCGGCGGCGATGAGCATCACGTCGATAATGGGCATATGTTTCAGCCTGAGCGAATAAAGTAGGTTGAGGACGAAGTAGAGAGTGATGATCCAGCCGAATCCGGGTTCGAGGGCAAAGCCGGCGGCCAATGCAAACGCCGCCAGTGCAAGGGCGAGCACAAACGCCAGCGGCACAGACAGTTGGCCGGCGGCAATAGGGCGATTGCGCTTTGTGGGGTGTTTCCGATCGGCTTCCACATCCGCAATGTCGTTCAGGAGATAAACGGCACTGGAAATGAGGCACAGTAGGACGAATCCTGCGATCGTACGGAGCAAGGGGTCTCGCTCGGTTAGTTGCTCGTCAAAAACGAGCGCGGCAAAGATGAACATATTCTTTGCCCACTGACGGGGTCGCATCGCCCTAATGATTGATTTAAGCATCTCGCGCATAATAGCAGGTGCATTGACACGGAGCAAGCAGCCAAAAAGAGTGGGCGCCACAGGGCGTTGAGCTATGCAGCATTGCGAGCGCGGGAGCAGAGAAACGGAGTAGCAGATGTGCTCGCGAGCATGAGAGCGTCGAGACAGCAGTTAGGAGAAGCTTGAGAGTCAATGAGCCCGGAAACTGAATGGCCAAGAGCAAGCTGAGAGTTGACCAACTATTAGTCGAGCGCGGCTTGGCCGATTCTCGGACACTGGCTCAGCGTATGGTGATGGCCGGCCAGGTGCGGGCAGGCGGAGAGCTGGTCCATAAGTCATCAGAAACAGTGCCCTCAGACGTGATCCTGGAGGTCGAGGACGTCCCTCGTTTTGTTTCGCGGGCGGGGGACAAGCTTGAAGCATCGCTGGACGCGTTCCAGATCTCGCCAGAGGGGCGGATTTGTGCCGACGTCGGATCTTCCACGGGCGGTTTCACCGACTGCCTGCTCCAGCATGGCGCTAAGCGCGTCTATGCCATAGACGTCGGAAAGGGGCAGCTTCATTGGCAGCTGCGCCAGGACGACCGTGTAGCAGTACTCGAAGGTACAAATGCCCGCTATCTGGATGAGCTACCGGAAGCGGTTTCACTCATTACGGTCGACGTCTCATTTATCTCGGCATTGCGAATCCTGGCTCAGGCAGCCAAGTGGCTTGAGCCACATGGGGAAGTCGTGGTGCTGGTCAAACCACAATTCGAGGCCGGCCGGGAAAAGGTCGGGAAAGGGGGGATCGTCAAGGATCCCGCGGTCCACAAGGAGGTGTTGGAGGCCATTACCCAAGGGGCCTCAAAGCTCGAGCTCTATACCCACGGCTTGATTCGGTCTCCAGTCCTCGGCGCAAAAGGTAATCAAGAGTATTTGGCGTGGCTGCGTCCTATACGGGGAACCGCTTCATTCGAGGATTTCATCAATTCGGTCCTGCCTGCGGCTGGAGGGGGATGAAGCCGCGACAGGCGACAAACTCAGCAGGAAAGAGTTTGTCGGGATGAAGCCGCGACAGGCGACAAACTCAGCAGGAAAGAGTTTGTCGGGATAAAGCGGCGACATGCGACAAACTCACCAGGAAAAAGTTGGTCCGGATAAAGCGGCGACAGGCGACAAACCCCGCTTGGAGATATAATCGCCAGCTTGGAACGGGGACCACGTACCTCATTTGAGGAGTCGCCGCAGCCACGAACCGGGCGGCCAAAGACCATCCTTTTCCTTCCAGTTTGTGATAATCCCTTCGATTTAGAGCCCCGCGAATTAGGTTCTCACCTACTTGAGGCCGAGATGCCAACTAACTTCCTTACAGTGAGAGAATCATGCGCGCACTAATTACCGGCGGAGCGGGATTCATTGGAATTCAAACTGCTGATCGCCTGCTAAGCATGGGCGAGGAAGTGGTTTTGCTGGATAACTTATCGAGGAGGGGTGGTCGACAGAACCTTGCCTGGCTCAAAGAAAGGCACCCTGACATCCCCTTCGAAGAGGCCGATGTGAGAGATTTCGCCAGCATGACCTCAATTGTGGGACGTTATCAGCCACTGGATGTTGTCTTCCACTTTGCTGCCCAAGTAGCGGTGACCTCCTCCGTGCAGCGCCCGAAAGAAGATTTCGACATCAACGCTCTCGGCACGCTCAATGTACTCGAATCGATCCGACAGATCGATGCCGATCCCATCTTCATTTACAGCTCAACCAACAAGGTCTACGGAGAGATGGAAGAGGTTGAGGTAGTCGAGGATGAAACGCGTTATCGGTATGCTTCGCTACCCTACGGAATCCCGGAGACCGCGCCGCTCGATTTTCACTCACCTTACGGATGCTCCAAGGGAGCCGCCGACCAATATGTGCGCGACTACCATCGAATTTACGGGATGCGCACCATGGTGTTCCGGAACTCATGCATTTATGGACCGCGCCAATTTGGAATTGAAGACCAGGGCTGGGTGGCCTGGTTCATCATTGCGTGGCTGCAGAAGCATCCGCTGACCATTTACGGCGACGGAAAGCAAGTGCGAGACCTACTGTATATCGATGATTTGATCGACGGGATGCTGCGAGCGATAGAGCAGATTGATCAAACCCAAGGGCAAATCTACAACATGGGGGGCGGCGCGGACTACAGCCTCTCCATATGGAAAGAGTGTGGACCGATGCTTGAGGAGCTCGCGGGAGAACCGATTCCAATTACACGCGGTGATTGGCGTCCCGGCGATCAGATGGTCTACATCTCAGACATTCGCAAGGCGGCCCAACATTTCGATTGGCGGCCTTCGGTGGATCCCCGCGAGGGTATTGCGAAGCTCTTCACCTGGGCCTCAGAAAATGCGCATTTATTTTCAGAGTAAGAGGGATTCGGTCCCAATGCGCATTTGTTTTCGGAGTAATTCGGTTCCCAGGAATGGCGCTTGATGAGGATCCTCGCAGCCCTCACCTATTATCAGCCTCACATTTCAGGGCTAACGATCTATGTGCAGCGCCTGGCAGAGGCGTTGGCGGATATGGGTCACTCGGTGACAGTGCTCACTTCTCAATACGATTCGGCTCTGCCACTTGACGAATCAATGGATGGAGTTCGGATCAAACGGGTGCCGGTTGCCTTCAGACTGAGCAAGGGCGTCGTTATGCCGCGCTTCGGGCGGGAGGCTACGCGGCTTGTCCGGTCCCATGATGTCTTGAGCCTGCATCTGCCTCAATTCGATGCGGCGGGGCTGGCCATTCGGGGGCGCCTAACCAATCGTCCCACGGTCCTGACCTATCACTGTGACTTACTGCTGCCGTCCGGGATCGTGAATCGGGCTGCCAACCTGACCGTGGGACTGGCCAATGGTATCGCGGCCTCGTTTGCCGATCGCATCGTTGCCTACACTAAGGACTATGCGGAGAATTCCCCCTTCCTATCGCGGTATTTAGATAAGGTGCGAGTGATCCCTCCTCCTGTTGAAGTTTCACCAACGAATGAAAGTGAGCTCAGAAAATTTCGCGAGGATCATGCAATCACGAAGGGGCCAACCATTGGAATGGCCTCGCGGCTGGCGGCAGAGAAGGGCGTGGAGACCCTGCTTCAGGCTCTGCCGACGATTCTTGAGCGCTATCCTGAGGCGCACGTACTGTTCGCAGGCCAATATTTGGATGTTCTCGGGGAGGCCGAATATGCCGCGCGTCTAGCACCGCTGTTGAGCCGGTTCAACTCGCAGTGGACCTTTTTGGGAGTGCTAGGGCCGAGAGAAATGGCGGCCTTCTTCAAGAGCTGCGATGTCACTGTGCTCCCCAGCCTGAACAGCACCGAAAGCTTCGGGTTGGTGCAAATTGAATCGATGATCTGTGGAACCCCGGTTGTGGCTTCAGACCTCCCGGGTGTGAGACAGCCGGTGCTTACGACCGGGATGGGAAAAATCTCACCCATTGGCGACTCGGAAGCACTGGCTCAGTCAGTCTTGAGCGTGTTAGAGAATCCTTTGGCATTCCAAAAAGAGGCGAGTGAGATCCGCGCTCAATTTGACCCGAAACAAACCGCGGCCGCCTACGTCCAGCTCTTCGAGGAGCTTTTGGCTCAGGCCTAATGGCGGATTACCTATGGCCACACATATCGGCGCTGCCTTACTTTCGGGGCATGCTGCGAGCCATCGAGGCTCGGCTTATGCACAAGGTACCGCTTCCGCCGTTGGTGCTCGATATCGGTTGTGGCGATGGCCATTTTGCCTCGGTGACCTACGAGCAATTGATCGACGTTGGGATCGATCCAATTTATGCCTCGCTTACAGAGGCCAAGAGTAGGGACGCATATCGAATGTTAGTTCAGGCAAATGGTGACAGGCTACCGTTCGCGGATACCAGCTTTGCGAGCTCTATTAGCAACTCGGTGCTGGAACATGTCAGCAACCTGGAGGGTGTGCTGGCTGAGATCGGTCGCGTTCTCAAATTAGATGGGCGGTTCGCAATCACGGTTCCTAACCCAGGATATCGTTCAGAGCTCAGTTTGCCACGCTTCCTAAGCCGGGTGCGGCTCAATCGCCTATCTCGTAGCTACCGCGATTGGTTTATGCGCATGTCCCGTACATGGAATTTATTTGATGAAGCGGGCTGGGGTTCGCTGTTCAAGAGAGCGGGGCTGGAGGTCAAGCAATCAGAGCGCTATTTCTCGCCCTCCGCCTTGCGCGCCTTGGAGTGGGGTCACTATTTCGGCGCACCCACCCTGCTTTCCCGGTGGCTTACAGGCCGGTGGATCCTAGTGCCGAGCAGGTGGAATCTCCTGTTGACGGAGAAGTTTACACGTCGATACTATCAGGAAGCGCCCTCCCCAAAGGGCACCTATACCTTTTATCTTGTCTCCAAAATTGAGCCATCCAATGGGTATCGATCGCGAGCAGGAGGGCTGGAAAGCTTGCAGGTCGAGGGAGATCAAAATGGCGCCCACTGAAATGAATCGATCACGAGCAGGACAGCCGAAGAGCTCACGGATCAGGGGAAACCGAATTGGCAACTGAGCACGCGGAAACCGAACCTACAGTGTTGGATTGGTTCGTTTCGCTCGTGCGTTTGCGGCCAATTCCGATCCCCGAACCCGGCACTCAGCCCACAGCGCCCGTTCCGCCTCCGACGGCCCAAGCTAAGATCTCATCGGATAGAGCAGCCATACGCGTTCAAGTCGCTCATGTGCGGGTACCCGCGGCGCTGCTGCTGGCAGTTGTGGCGCAGATCGGGCTATCAAGTCACAGTAATGTGCCGGTCTTCGTAGGTCTTTACCTCACAGCAGCGGTGCTGGTCGGATGGGCGGTCTGGTCCGGCGACTTTGGCGAGGTGGCCATGCCGAGCGCCCGCCGCAAGACCGCGGTCGCGGCCGCTGATCGAAGGTGGTTGGTGGCCGGGCTGGGCCTCGCCGTCCTGGCCTATCTCACATCGGCGGACAACACCTTTCAATTGATCACTTTGGTCTTCTGGGGGGCATCGGTTCTCTTGACCGGCCGGGCATTCTGGTTGGGCAAGCTCCCCGGAGCGAGTTTTCCTGACAAGGTGCGGAAATTCGCAGCTAAACCACAGTTGCGACTCAATCTGGACGGATGGAGCCTGCTCGTCATCGCTGTTTTTGGGTTGACCGCTTACTTCCGTTTTTCCCACCTGGCCGAAGTTCCCATCGAGATGTGGAGCGATCATGCTGAGAAGTACTTGGATATCGTAGACATACTCAATGGGGAGACCTCCATATTCTTCACTCGCAATGCGGGTCGGGAGCCGATGCAGTTCTACGCCACGGCGGCGGCTATCAAATGGTTTGGTGCAAGTTTTTCCTTTTTGACTCTGAAATCCATCACCGCGCTCGCGGGACTGCTCACGCTTCCCTTTATGTACCTTTTTGGCAAAGAGGTTGGAGGGAAGTGGACCGGACTGGCCACCATGGCTTTGGCAGGAATCGCATTTTGGCCCAATGTGCTCGGGCGAGTTGGGATGCGCCTTCCTTTCTTCCCACTGCTGCTCGCACCGGCGCTCTACATGATGGTGCGCGGTTTTAAGAGCCGTAAGCAAAACGACTTTGTGTTGACCGGCATTCTGGTTGGACTAAGCGCATACGGATACACCGCGGCGCGCATCACCCCATTTGTGATTGGCCTCGGACTCGCTCTGTACCTTGCACATCGGGTCTCGCGCGGCCATCGAAGGCAAGCTCTGGCGTGGTTTGGGCTTACGGCACTGCTGGCTATTGTCGTGGCGGCCCCTTTTCTGCGAGTGACTTATGACCTCCAGGACGATGTCTTGTATCGGACCTTGACGCGCCTCTCCGATGCGGAACGACCATTGCCCGGCACACCGCTTGGGCTCTTTCTCGGAAACATGTGGAATGCTTTGCGCATGTTCACCTGGGATTTCGGCGAAATTTGGATTCTGTCACTCCCAGGCCGACCGGCGCTCGACTGGGTGACCGGCGCCTTTTACCACTTTGGGCTGGTCTTGGTCATCGTTCGCTATCTAAAGCATCGCAGCTGGGTCGATCTGTTCGTCGTGGTTTCGATTCCAGTCTTGCTGCTGCCCTCCGTACTCTCTCTGGCATTCCCAGGAGAAAACCCGCATCCCAGCCGCGCCAGCGGAGCCATCGTTCCCGTATTTATGATTGCAGGGATCGCGGTTGCATCCATCTGGGGCTGGTCGCAACGGACCTTTGAGATACCGTGGCGAAAGCGAATTGGAGTGGGTTTAGTGGGAGGGATGTTGCTCATATCGGCCGTGACCAATTACGACATGGTGATCGGCGAATATGGAGATCAACAGCGGCAGAGCTCATGGAATACAGTCCAAGCGGCAGAAGTCGTCGAAAGCTTCACCACCTCCATTGGCGCTTTTAATGACGTTCATATGATCGCTTTCCCGCACTGGATGGATTCGCGGCTCGTGGCGCTGCTGGCGGGACGCCCAGGGTTGGACATTGTCCTGTGGCCAGATCAGATTGATGCCCTCGTCGACGTGAACAGCCCGCAGCTCTTCATGCTGCATCACGCCGACGCGGAGGGATTGGACAAGCTGCGCGTCAAATTCCCAGGCGGCATCACCACCCGCCACGCGGCAGCGGTCGAGGGGAGAGACTTCATCACGTATCTAGTACCCGGAGGCGGTTCGTGACGACCCACGATCTCGTGCCTGGAGGGGCTCGCGAAGACTATCGATCACGCGCCCAGAAATGGTTCGTGACGACCACCGATCTCGTGCCAAGAGGCGAATCGTGACCACAACCGATTCGGCTTCCGTCTGGCGACGCTACGCCATCGAAATCATACTTGTTGGAGTGCTGCTCCTTGCAGCCGCCTTGCGCTTGGTTGGAATCGGGTGGGATCGCCAGACCCACATGCATCCCGATGAGCGCTTCCTCACCATGGTCGAGACCAGCATCCAGATTCCGCAATCGATAGGCCAATACTTCGATACGGCGACCTCCACCTTCAACCCAAATAACGTCGGCCACACCTTCTTCGTTTACGGCACGCTGCCCATCTTTTTGGTGAATATCGCCGGAGAGGCAATCGAGCAGCTCGCGGGTGGACTGGGCGAACAGGCCGGGAGCGGACTGTTTGAACTCGTCGGCATTGAGACCATCGGACAAATCGGCTACGACCAGATCCACGTCGTTGGGCGGGCAGCCTCCGCAATATTCGATGTCACCTCGGTCTTTCTGATTTACCTCATTGGCGCCAAGCTCTACAGCCGGCGGGTGGGTGTATTGGCGGCCGCATTTACCGCCTTTTCCGTATTGCTGATTCAGCATGCGCACTTCTTTGTCGTGGATTCATTCGCCAACACCTTCATCCTGGCTGGGATTTATTTCGCGGTCCTTGCGATGGACGAGGGCCGGTTGCTGCACCACGTCCTTTTTGGCGCGGCGTTAGGTATGGCGGTGGCTTCAAAGATCAGCGCCGTACCGCTAGCCGGAGTGATCGTTTTAGCTTCCATCGTTCGTCTTTGGGACCATGAGGAACGGCCCGCTTGGACGCATGAACTCGGGCGGCTGGTGTTGGCCGCCGTCGTTTCCCTGCTGACTTTCCGCATCCTCCAACCGTATGCGTTCGTGGGGATTGGCCTCAATCCTCTCTGGCTCGATAGCCTTAGCCAGGTAAATTCACTCACCTCTGGGGCAGCCGATTTCCCGCCTGCCTGGCAGTGGGCTCAACGTATTCCGCTTCTCTTTTCCTTCCGCAACTTGGTGACGTATGGGATGGGGCTGCCGCTCGGGATCCTGGCCTGGGCTGGGTGGGGATGGGCGGTGTACCGCGCCATCCGTGGGGATTGGCAACGTCACCTTATCCCGCTTGTTTGGACCGGCGCGTATTTTCTCTGGCGTGGCTCCGGATTTACCAGTGCCATGCGCTATCAGCTCCCAATCTATCCAACGCTAGCCCTTTTAGCGTCCTGGGCGTTCTGGGAAGCATGGGAGCGCGCACGAGATCTACGCATCCGAGACAGAGCGCGGGTGAGCTGGCTGGTGGGAGGAGTGGGGGCATTTGTGCTCTTGGCAACCTTGGCTTATGCGGTAGCCTTCGCTGCGAATTACGCGCGGCCCTTCACCCGCTACGATGCTTCCTCCTGGATCTATCAGAACATTCCGAGCCCAATCAACTTGGTTCTGAATGACACGCAATTGGAACCGATTCCGTATCCGGGTCAGATCGTTCTCGATGCAGGAGACCCGACGGAGGTGTTCTTCCGCAGCCGTTCCGCCGGCGAACTGACTTCGGTCTATCTCCCCTACGTGAGCGGACCCTCAGGTGAAGCGACCTCGCTAGGAATCGTTCTCAGCGACAACAACGGCCAGCTGGCAGAGGGGCGATTTGAGGGACAGCTGGCTGCTGAAGGGGAGAGCCGCATTGAGGTGAGGCTTGACCGTCCCGTCACGATCGAAGCCGATAAGGATTACACCCTGCGGCTGGAGCCAGGTTTTGATCAAAATTTGAACTTACGAGGGTCCGTGCTGATCACTGAGACCAGTTGGGACGACGCGCTGCCACTGCGTATCGACGGCCGCGATGGATTCGCCGGACTTTATACGGGTCTCAATCAAGAGCTGTATTGGGCCGACGATGAAGACAAGGAAAGCAATGGGATACCGGATAAGCTGGAACGGATCGCCTCATCGCTGACGGACGGTGACTATTTGGTCATCACGTCTAGCCGCCAATACGGGTCCGTTGGTCGACTTCCGCAACGTTGGCCGCTCACCGTGGCTTACTACCAAGCACTATTTGGCTGCCCCAGCGGGGTTGCGATCGAGGTTTGTGCTGCTGCTGCCCAGCCCGGAGCGGTCCAAGGGGAATTGGGTTATGAGCTGATTGCTACATTTGAGCAAAATCCCCGCCTGGGCCCACTTGAATTCAAGGACCAGCTCGCGGAGGAAGCCTTCACAGTCTACGACCACCCGAAGGTGCTCATATTTGCCAAGCGAGCGGATTTCGATCCAGGGGCCGTGCAAGCCAGGCTTGGCACGGTCGATGTCTCTCGCGTGCAAAATCTTCCCCCGAATGAAATCGGATCCTTGTCCCCAGATCTACTGCTTACCGACGAGCAGCTTGAGCTCCAACAAGCCGGGGGCACCTGGTCCGAGCTCTTTTCCCGCGAAAGTCTTATCAATCGTT
>JAZGCZ010000126.1:0-4517 GCA_036477195.1 Anaerolineales bacterium
ATCGGCCTTCGCGAGTTGCAGCGCCGCCGATTCCTCGAAAACCTTTTGCGTGACCTGACAGATACGCGCACACAGCTGATCGCCGAGTCCGGGAATAGCCGGCCGGTGCTCGTGAAGTTGGCTCCCGATCTTGACGACTCCGAACTTGAAGAGGCGATTGACGTCATTCAAGGAGCTGGAATGGATGGGGTCATCCTCTCCAATACGACCACCTCGCGGGATGGGCTGCGCTCGGCGTCGAAAGATGAATCGGGCGGAATGAGCGGCCTGCCCTTATTGCAGCGGTCGACCGATATGATCCGAAAAGCTGCTTCAATGAGTGAGGGGCGTCTCCCCATAATTGGAGCGGGTGGAGTATTCGGGCCGGAGGAAGCCAAAGAGAAACTGAACGCGGGCGCGGAACTGGTCCAGGTGTTCACGGGACTTATCTATCGAGGGCCGGGATTAGTTCGTGAAATTCTCGCTTCGCTCAGTTAGGATCTGAGGATGAATAGGCAGCGCGCAAGTAGATCTATCGTCGCCCTCCTGCTCTTTTACGTCATCAATCTTGCTATCCAGTTCCTGACATCGCCTGGCCCCACGAATGTCATTGATATTCAAGCCGAGGGGTGGTACAGCCTCTACTTCACTAACCCTGAGGGGGCATCCGCCTCAACCCTGAGGGGAGGCCCGGATGCGATGCTCGCGGCTGCGATGGACGGCGCCACCATTTCCATCGATGTTGCTGCCCAAGAAATCGACCTATGGAGCATTCGGGACGCCCTGATCCGCGCCCACGAGCGAGATGTTCGGGTGCGCGTGGTTACCGAAACCGACTACGCCTCGAATCCTGAGATGCAGGCTCTGGTTCTGGCAGGCATTGAGGTGCGAGCGGATGAGCGACAGCCGCTCATGCATAACAAGTTCGTAGTTATCGACCAATCAGAGGTCTGGACGGGGTCGATGAACCTTACGGTCAACGGCGCTTATCGCAACAACAACAATCTGCTGCGCATCCAATCGGCCCAGCTCGCCGATCAATACATTGAGGAATTCGAGGAGATGCTTGTCGAGGATCGTTTCGGGCAGCTCTCCTGGCCTGACGTTCTGCGGACGCCAGTCGAAGTGGAGGGAACTCAGATAGAGGTGCTGTTTTCGCCGGATATGCGCGTGGGTGACCACATCGTGGCCCTACTGCAAAGTGCTGAGGAAAACATTCATATCATGGCCTTCAACCTGACCCTGGATAAGATCGCGGAGACGATTCTTCGGCGCGCCGGTGAGGGGATTGACGTGCAGGGCTTGTTCGATGCCGCTCAGTCGCAAAACCAAGGCAGCGATGTAGCTCGATTCGAGGATTTCGGCCTCGATGTCATGCTTGACGGCAACCCGCGCAAGATGCATCACAAAGTGATCATCGTGGATGAGAGCATCGTGATCACTGGTTCCTATAACTTCAGCCGCAATGCCGAAGAGAAGAACGACGAAAACGTGCTCATCATTTACAGTCCGAGGCTGGCCGCACAGTATCTAGAAGAATTTTTCCGCCTGCGGGAAATTGCCAATAACTGAAGTACACGCGGGCTTACCGGTTTGTGCCGATAAAAAAACTTTCTACTACTTCTCGGCCGTACCGGCAGGTCGAGCAGGCGGGTGAAATGCAGGAGCTCCCGGGGTTTAAGGGGTAAGCCACTCGGGCGAAGCGCTTCCGCGCGTAGCACCTCTGGGCGAGGGATCTCCGCGCGCAGCACCTCCGGGCGAGGGATCTCCGCGGGTAGCGCCTCTGAGCGTGGCACGCCCCGGCGTTGCACCTCCGGGCGGTGCACCTCCGGGCGTGGTTCCACCTCCGGCAATATTCGGCACGATCCACACTCGCTTACCGTTCTCCAGCTGAGTATCTGCCTCGCCGGGCCAGCGCCCGTCATCCTGCTCAACAAAGACATTCACATAACGACGTAACGAGCCGTCCGGCTCCATCAACCGGTCATGAATCCCCGGATAGCGCTCATTAAGCTGGGTCGCCACGTCGGCGATCGTATGGGCCTCAACCTCCTCGATTCGCTGCGTTTGGTAGAGCGCTTGAAGCGCGCTGGGGATGTGGACTTGAATGCTCAGGTAACCCTGCCAATAGAGATGGAATAGATCGCCGGCAGAAAGTCTGCCAGCAATTCCCAATGGTCGCCCTCATCGGGGCTGAAAAAGATCTGGCCCGTCTGCGTACCAACGTACACTCCGCTGCTCTCGCAATCGTCGACGGCCATCCCCTCTCTCAGGATCGTGAGGTATGCCTCGTCCGGCAAGCCGTTGGTGAGCGCCTTCCAGTTAGTGCCCTTATCGCGGCTGCGCCAGACGGTCATCTTGCCATCAGGCACCACGCGATTTTCCGATCCCACCAGCGGAACCACGTAAATCGTGTCAGGGTCGTGAGCGTTGATGACAAACGGAAAGCCAAATTCGGAAGGCAGTCCCTCAGTGATTTCCATCCAGGTGTCCCCTCGATCTTCGCTGCGGTATACGCCACAATGGTTTTGCTGATACAGGACTTCCGGGTGCGCCGGATGTATAGCGAACTTATGCACACATTGCCCGAACTCCGGGTACTTCTCCTCAAGGAAGTCGGCTCTCACACCAACATTTTTGGCGGCCCACGTATCACCGCCATCGTCAGATCGATAAACACCGGCGGCTGATATGCCGACGTAAATGCGGTTAGAGTCCTCGGGATCCACCTCGACCGTGTGCAGAATCAAGCCTCCGCCTCCTGGATTCCAATCTTCGCTGTGGGCATGGTCGTTCAGGCTTGTGACAGGAGCCCAGGTTGCACCGTAATCTTCGGTAGTGAACAAGCCCGCGCGCTCGACGCCGGCGTAAAGGTGGCCTGGAGAGTCGCCAGGTTTGATTGCCAGATGCCAGGCTTTGCGCACGCGACGCTCGCCGTCGCCCTCGTAGTCGAGCTTCTCGCTGCGCTGCTCCCAATTCGCGCCGAAATCTTCGCTACGCTGAACCACTGCGCCAAAAACGTCGCTATTGGTAGCGGCATATATTGAGTTGTCACGCGGGTCGTACGTCATATGATGAATCATCCAACCTTCGTGGCTCATATTGCGATGCCACTCCTTACGATCCGGGTCGCTCCAATACAGGAAGCTTCCCTTTCGAGTGCCTACCATCAACAGTACATCGCCTTTTTCTGGTGACCGTTTGGCCATTGGAATATCTCCTCACTGCTTCAGTTGGGGACGGTACCTCAATAATACCGGAAGCATGTCGCTGATCGGCAGGCGAGTCCACGCGCGAGGGGGTGGACGGTCTGAGCATTTCGGATTCTAACTTTGTTTGGACCCTGATTCAGCGGAGATTTAGTGAAGGAGAACCAGCGTGAGTATGGGGCCCATTTGGATTTGCTGTCTAGGCAGGATTTTGGTCAGCAGAGAATTACTGCCTGAGAACCGCGTGGAATTGGGATCTATCTGGAATTGCTGCTTAGTTGGGATTTTGATCCAGCGGAGAATTACTGCCTGAGAACCAGCGTGAATATGGGGATTTGCTGTCTAGGCAGGATTTTGGTCCAGCGGCCAACTAGGGAGGACGTCCATATCTAGCGCGTCACGCTGGCCGGTTCCAAAGCGCCGGTGCCCGACGGCGGCCGTCATAGCGGCATTGTCGGTGCAGAGCTCAAGAGGAGGAGTGCGCACAGGCAACTTGGATTGGTCCTCGAAAGCTTGACGAAGCGACGCATTGGCCGATACACCCCCAGCTACCAGGACTTCTTTGGCTTTGAAATCCTTTGCTGCCTCAAGGGTCTTCACGACGAGTACATCGACAACGGCAGCTTGAAAGGCGGCCGAGATGTCTGCGATTGGCAATCCGGGTCGCGGAACCTCGACCCCGGCCTTCAGCTCCGGCTGACGCCCTCGTACCTCGCGTAAGACTGCGGTTTTCAGCCCGCTGAAGGAGAAATCCCAGGTCCCTTCCAGCCAGGCGCGCGGAAATTTAAAGGCCTCCGGATTTCCCTTTTCAGCAGCTTCCTGAACCGCGGGTCCGCCTGGATATGCCAGTCCCAACAGTCGAGCCACCTTATCAAAGGCTTCGCCCGCTGCATCGTCCAGAGTTCCACCCAAGCGTTTGTATTTGAGATGGTCCTCCATCAATACCAGCTCCGTGTGACCGCCTGAAACGATCAGCGCAAGCAACGGAAAATTAGGCTCGGGCTCGTCTTCGACCAACCAGATGGAGTACAGGTGCGCCTCCAAATGATTGATGCCCAGGATCGGCAGATTGGCGGCCAACGCCAAACCCTTGGCCATGTTCATGCCTACCACCAACGAGCCAGCCAGCCCTGGACCGCGCGTCACTGCAATGGCATCAATGGCTTCCAGTCCCGCATGGGCCGCGTCAAGCGCTTCAGATACGACAGAGTAGATCGCCTCGACGTGTAGGCGCGAGGCAACCTCTGGATAAACTCCGCCATAGACGGCGTGGTCGGCGGCCTGGGAAGCGATCACGTTGGAACGGATGGACCGCCCGTTCTCAACCAC
>JAZGCZ010000127.1:0-4464 GCA_036477195.1 Anaerolineales bacterium
CTGGGCAAAGTGATCGGCGGGGGCCTTCCGGTGGGTGCCTACGGAGGCAAAAAGGAGATCATGGAGATGGTCGCGCCCGCCGGGCCGATGTATCAGGCCGGTACCCTTTCCGGCAACCCCCTGGCGATGACCGCTGGGATCGAGACGCTGAAGCAGCTGAGGGGCGCGGCCCTCTGGCAGCGGATGGAGGCCCGCCTGACTATGCTGACCGAGGGGTTAGGTGCGCTAGCACAAGAGATTGGGATCCCTCTCCAGCTGGCGCGGGTGGGCACGATGTTCAGCGCCTTCTTCGCCGACGAATTGCCGCTGGACTGGAAGGGAGTGAAAACTTGCGACACCGAGCGCTTTGCAAGCTACTTCCGCGAGATGCTCTCCCGCGGCATATACCTGGCACCGTCGCAGTTCGAAGCCGGCTTCTTTTCGGCTGCTCACGGAGAGCGCGAGGTAGAAGCTACGCTCCAGGCCGCGCGCGGGGCACTTGAGTCAATCAAGAATTCAGCGGCTTAGCTCACCCCAAATCCCATACCTACGCCAGGTCAGGCAATCGAGCCCCGCTCAATTGCATACCGGCGGTGATTACCGCCGTTCTTTGGCGTCCACAAACCCCACCTCATTGAAATCGAGGCTGGCACCGAAGGCAACATGTTCGGAACTTTCGAGGCCGGCCCCGAGGTTTACCTTATCCCTCGGGCTGAGAACCGTTCTCCGATGTTGGAGGGATCAAGTAGCCCAAGCCCTGCCGGGTGACGATATGAATGGGGTTCTTGGGATCCGGCTCAATTTTTTGGCGCAGCCGACTCAAACAGACCCACAGGATTTCCTTGTCATCCCGATATTCTGGGCCCCAGACTGCAGTCAGCAGCTCCTCCGGGGTGAGGACTCGGCCCTCGGCCGCGGCTAGAGACTGCAACAGCCGGTATTCGGTGGCCGTAAGCGCGATTTCATCACCATTGGAGGTCACAAGCGCCCGGGCAAGATCGATCTGAAGCTCGTGATGTATGTAGATGGGCTGATGAAAATCGTTATCGGTCTGTCGCTCTGCTCGCCGCAGCACGGCTCGCACCCGCGCCAGTAATTCTTGGGCTGAAAAGGGCTTCACGATGTAGTCGTCAGCTCCAGCGTCGAGCCCTCGCACTCGATCGCGCTCTTCTCCCTTGGCAGTGAGAATGATGATCGGCACCGTTGAAAATTCCCGGATGCGCTCAGTAGCGGTGAAGCCATCCATGATCGGCATCATCACGTCCATGAGGATGAGGTCCGGCTGTTCATTGGCGACATGCTCGACTGCCTTCTGACCATCGTGAGCAGTCTCCACATCGTAGCCTGCCGTTTCAAGGTTGACTTGGACCAGCCGCACATAACGCGGCTCGTCATCTACGACTAAAAGTGTATTGTTATCGCTCATGTTCGCCCTCCGGTACGGGTTGTCTCACTTCAACGGGTAATGTAAAGAAGATGCGTGTGCCTGCACCTTCCGAACTCTCCACTCCGATTTCGCCACTATGGGCTTCAATGATCTTTCGGCAAATGTACAAACCAAGGCCCGTTCCGCGCACATTCGTGGTTTGGTCGGGCACTCTGTAGAAGCGCTCGAATAGATGCGGCACGTGCTCGGGCGGGATGCCAGGCCCACCATCCTGGACGGCGATTTCAACCACATTATCGCGGCGGTCGGATCTCACCGCAATTAGGGAACCTGGTGCATATTTGTTGGCATTGGATAGCAGGTTGTCCATGACCTGCGCAATCCGAGTCGGGTCAGCTTGAAGCATGGGAATATCCTCCCCAACCTCGATCTCCACATCCATCTTCGGAAAGACCGCCTGAGTGCGTGCAACGGAATCTCGAATGAGTGTGGACAGCTTTATTGGCTCAAGGGTCATGCCGAGAGTCCCTGTCTCCAGTCGGGAAGAATCGAGCAGGTTGTCGATGAGCTCCCGTAAGCGTTCGGCCTCTTCGTCGACGATCTCAAGGAATTCCAGGCGAGTATCAGAATCCCAATTGGTGTCTTCTCGCATCAACGTGGTGACATAGCCCTTAATCATGCCGAGCGGAGTTCGCAGTTCATGGGAAATGGTGGAGATGAATTCGTCTTGCATGCGGGCCAATTCCCGCTGGGCTTCGAGTGAGGCGATGCGGCTGGCCATGCGCCGATTTTCAAGCAATTGGCCGACATGCCATGCGACGAATTCTGCCAGCCGGATGTGCTCGGGAGGATAGGAGGGACCCCCGAATCGACCGAAAACAAGTCCACCTACGCAGCGCCCATGTACCATCATTGGAAGCCCGAGATAATCACGGCGCCGCTCACGGCCTTTCACGCTTGGGCCGGCGTCCTCCTGCCTGAGAATTGTCTGTCCACTGCGGTAAGCCTCAGTCGCCGCAGGCTCGCCCCAGACGAGGTCCGCTTCGCGCGACCGGCCACGGCCAAGCGCCAGTGCGTAGGCAACTTCGAACTCACCGGTATCCTCAGTCTGAAGGAACAGGGAGACCACATCAAAGATGAATATGGTCCGTGACAGGCGAAACACCGCGTCTAAACCGGCTTCCGTGTCGTAGGTTTCGGCTACGATACGCGCAATGGCATAGACTGCATTGAGCTCTGTGCCGTGAGTGAGCGGTCCCGGTCGAACCAACGGTCCAGTCATGCTTCTTCGGCGACGCCCTCCGGGTCATAAATCGGCAGATCGAATCGAAAGGTGGACCCCTTTTTCTCTATGCTTTCGGCGATGATCATGGAGCCGTGCGCGTCAACGATTTGCTTCACAAGCGCCAGTCCAAGCCCAGTTCCGCCGAAGCGACGAGTTGCCGAGCTGTCCAGTTGATGGAATGGCTGAAAAACATCGTCGAGATTTCCCGAGGGAATGCCGATTCCTGTGTCTGAAACTGCTACCGTCACAATGCCGCTTACATGCTCTGCCCAGAGCTTTGCACTGCCGCCTTCGGGCGTGAATTTAATCGCATTGTCCAGAAGCTGGTAGAGCACCCAGCTGAATTTTTCGACATCCACCTGAATTGGAGGAATATCTTTGTCGACCGACAGGCGGAGCTTGACTCCCTCCTGAGCGGCCTTTGGTTTCGACCGATCTATGATGTCATGCGCCAATTCAGCAATCGAAATCGGCTCGAGTTTCAATTCGATGCCTTCACGGGAAGCGGTGGAAAATGCAATTAAATCCTCGATCAATTGGCCGAGCCTCAAAGTGGCGCGGCTGATCACGGTCATCGCTTTCCCTTGCTCGAGGGTCAAGTCGCCTAGTTCTTCATCCTCAAGCAGCTCCACGTACCCCTTGATATGCGCCAGCGGAGTGCGCAATTCATGAGAAACGTTTGATATCAGGTTAGTCTTCAGCTGATTTAGCTCTGTGAGTCTTGCTAGGGCCTGCTTGAGTTCTGCCGTCCGTTCCGAGACTCTGACCTCTAATGTTCGATTGGCATCTGTCAGAGCAGCATGCAGCTCGATGATCTGATTGGTAATGGCCATATCGATGGTCTCACTGGAGACCATCCCCATCTCCACAAGGGTCTGTCCAAGCAGCCGGCGATCCCCCTGATCGGCAAGTTCCTTCTGACGTTCCAAGGCCGATTTCAGCTGATCTTCGGTTAGCAAATCCTTTTCAATGAGATAGTCACCGATGCGTGGAACGAAAGCACTCGGAGTATCGGGGAGCGGAGCGGTTTCCGGAATTCCAGACAGGTAGCTGCGCTCTGCTAGAAGAGCGAGCAAAGCCAAGTCTACGCCGCAATTAGGACAGGTCCGAGAATCCCCTGGAATCGGAAATTTACACTGCGGACAGGGGAGCATTTTGGTTTCTACTGGTGCGGAAACGGCTTGAGCCATAAGTAGTCGCGGGTATCTTAGCTATTCCCAGAAGGTCAAGCAAGTGGAAGGTAGTACTGCAAGGTCTCTGTAAGCTAAAAGGGGGATTTCTTCATAGATAATGTGATCGATTTCTTGGGAATTGAAGATGGCGATCGAAGTCCTGTTGATCGATGACGACCCTGATCTTTCGACAATGTTGCGGACCCTCCTTCGGGGTCAGGACTTTCAAATAAAGTCGGTGCTGTCCAGCGAAGAAGGGATAAAGACGGTACAGAGTCCCGACGCGACGCCCGATGTTGTGATTCTGGACCTCCTCATGCCTGAAGTGGACGGTTGGGAAGTCTGTGAGCGCATTCGTGGGTTCTCCGACGTTCCTATTCTCATATTATCCGCATTGGGATCACCCGGCAGCGTAGCGCGAGCACTGGACGCCGGGGCAGACGATTATCTCATCAAGCCAGTCCACGCCAGCTTGCTGGCTTCAAGGCTGCGAACCTTGGTCCGCCGCAAAGCACTGAACCCGAATATTCAGGCAGCCTAAGGCTGGAAGCAGACCAAGGCTACAGGCGGCCTACGGCTACAAGCAGCCTAGGGCGATAAGCAGCCTAAGGCGATAAGCAGCCTAAGGCTGGAAGCAGACC
>JAZGCZ010000128.1:0-4430 GCA_036477195.1 Anaerolineales bacterium
ACACGCGGCATGCAGCGCCTGTCCTTCGATCAGGAGGGTCAGCCTATAGAGTATGGCAAGGATCTTTATCGTGGAGACCGCTTTCGTTTCATTACCGAAATGGCCCCGCCAGAGTCATAGGCTGCCATGCCTGACCCGAGATGGGACCGCTCGCAGTGTGAGCTGCGAGTCACCGATCGCATAGCAAAGGGAGGAATCTCATGACGAAAGACTACCGACCCGCCACTGTTTTCTTTTATCCGCGCATCCGTCTATCACCTTATTTCGAAGCCACGCAGCGCCTCGGCGCCAAGGCCTATTCCGCCTATAACCACATGTACATACCCAGCTGGTACGGCGACACCGATAAGGAGTATTGGGCGCTGACCAACGATGTGGTGATCTGGGACGTGGCGGTGGAGCGGCAGCTGGAAATCAAGGGCCCAGATGGCTTCGCCTTCACCAACATGCTGACGCCCCGCGACCTCAACAAGTGTGAGGTAGGCCAATGTATGTACGTCATGATCACCGACGAGAACGGAGGGATCATCAACGATCCGGTGCTGCTGCGCCTGGCGGAGAATCACTTTTGGCTGTCGCTTTCTGACAGCGATGTGTTGCTGTGGGCCAAAGGTCTGGCCTACAACTCGGACTTGGACGTAGAGCTTGGCGAGCCGGATGTATCGCCGGTGCAGGTCCAGGGTCCCAAGTCCCGGGCCTTAATGCAGGATCTTTTCGGCGATTGGATCCTTGATCTCCCTTATTACTATCACAAGCAGACGGAGCTGGGAAATATGGAGATGGTCGTGAGCCGGACGGGGTACACGGGAGAGATCGGATACGAGATCTACTTGAAGAACAGCATCCGCGACGGCCTGAAGTTGTGGGATGCGGTGATGGAGGCTGGCAAGCCGCACAACATCGTTGTAACCGGGCCATCCCTGATCCGCCGTCTGGAGTTCGGCATTCGGAACTACGGCCAAGACATGCGCCTGGAGCACAATCCTTATGAGATCGGTTTCGGTTGGACAGTTGATATGGATCAAGAGGCGGATTTCATGGGCAAAGAGGCTCTGAAGCGGATCAAAGCGGAGGGCATCACGCGCAAGCTGGTCGGGGTGGAGATCGACGGCGAGCGGATCCAAGGCTGGAATGAAGACTATTGGCCTGTGCACAGCGACGGTAAAGCCATTGGACAGGTTACAACTGGCGCCTACTCGCCGCGGTTGGAGAAGAATATCGGATATGCGATGGTGCCCATCGAATACGCGGAGCTAGGCACGAAATTTGACGTCGATGTTCGCGGTGAGACCAAGACCGCCACTGTCGTCGAAGAGCCCTTCATTGACCCCAGGCGGGAGACGCCCAAGGGCTGATGCGCGATCAAGCGCGGGTCGTCATCATCGGTGGCGGGATCATAGGCTGCAGCATCGCCTACCATTTGTCGAAGGCGGGCTGGACGGACGTCATCCTGTTGGAAAAAGGTGAGTTGACCAGCGGCACCACGTTCCACTCAGCCGGTCTCATCAGCCATTTCCGCACCTCGCCCACGCTGATGCGGTTGATGAAATACAGCGTCAATCTGTACGGGGAGATCAAGGCAGAAGTTGGCGACGGGTTAGGCTGGTACCCAGTTGGCAGCCTGCGCCTGGCATCCTCTGAAGATCAGCTTAAGCAGCTTCAACGCCAGGTCAGTACGGCTAAAGCGCTCGGTCTGGAGGTCGAGATTATCTCGCCGGGGGAGGCTATGCGAATCTTCCCTCCGATGCTAGAAGAAGGGCTTCATGGTGCGGTGCACATTCCTGAAGATGGTTGGCTCGAGCCAAACGGAATCACCACGGAATTTGCCCGACGGGCCAAGCAATCTGGAGTGGGCATCGAGACCGATGTGCTTGTGAACGGAATCGAGCTCTCAGCTCAGGGTGAAGTGACTCAAGTCAGCACCGATCACGGGCCGATTAAGACCGAGATCGTAATAAACGCCGCCGGCCAATGGGCGCCGCAGATCGGAGCGATGGTGGGGATAGACCTTCCCATCACGCCGATAATGCACCAGTTCCTCATGACCAAGCCTATCCCCGGGCACGAATTGCCACACGAGACGCCTGTTGTGCGGGATCCGGACAATCTGGTCTACCTTCGTGAGGAAGTGGGCGGCTATCTTGTGGGCGGCTTCGAGCCCAACCCGAAGGCCTGGTCGATCGATGGTGTGCCATGGGAGTTTACCCAAGAACTGCTACCTCCCGAGTGGGAGCTTTTTGAGGTGCTTATGGAGGGTGCCATCCGGCGGGTACCCATTCTGGAGACCGCTGAAATCATCAAATTGGTCAATGGGCCGGAGGGGATCACGCCCGATGGACATTATTGCATGGGGCCTGTGCCGGGCCTGCGTGGATTCTATGTGGCGGCCGGCATGTCGCTCAATGGGCTTGCCGGAGCGGGCGGCGTCGGCAAAGCCATCTCGGACTGGGTCATCGAGGGTGAGCCCCCTTGGGACATGCATGAGATGAACATCCGGCGCTTTGGAACCCAGTACGCCGACCAAGGGTTCAGGGTAGAGCGAACGCGCGAACTCTACAAATATTATTACTATCTTCGCTTCCCTCTTGATGAGCACGAGTGGGGGCGGCCACAGCGCGTCAGCCCGCTCCTACCCCGCTTGCAGGAGCTGGGCGCGGTCTTCGGCGAGAAGGATGGCTGGGAACGGGTCAACTATTTCGACACTGGAGATCCTTCTCGGCTTGCAGGGGCTGATCAGCGGTCCTGGGGTTGGGGCTGGCCGCCTTACTTTGAGCAGGTAGGCGAGGAGCACCGGGCTGCACGAGAGCGGGTCGCCCTGCTCGATATGACCTCCTTCGGCAAGATCGACGTGCACGGCCCAGGAGCCCTGCCGTTGCTTCAGGCGCTAACCGATAACAACATCGACAAGCCGGTCGGTAGCATGACCTACACCCAATTCCTCAACGCTCGGGGCGGGATCGAAAGCGACCTTACCATCACCCGCTGGGGGGAGGATCACTTCCGGGTGATCAGCGGGACCGCTTCGCTCTCCAACGACATTGGATGGATCAAGCTGCATATGGATCCAGAAACGGAACGATCTGTCCAAATCACGGACGTCACCGAAGAATGGGCGTGCATCAGCTTGTGGGGTCCTTACGCGCGTGAGGTGCTGCAAGCAGTGACTGAGGACGACGTAACCCAAGAAACCTTCCCCTTTATGTCGGCCCGTATCCTCGACATCCGAGGCGCGCAGGTCTGGGCTCAGCGGGTCAGCTATGCTGGCGAGCTGGGTTGGGAGCTCTACATCGGGCCCGAAGGCGCACTTCCATTGTGGGACGAACTTATGCGGGCGGGAGAGGCTTTTGGGATTCAGCCTATTGGCTACAAGGCGCTGGACACGCTGCGGCTGGAGAAAGGCTATCGCCTCTGGGGAGCCGACCTGACGCCGGATGAGAACCCCTATGAATCCGGGCTTGGCTTTTGTGTACGGTTGAAAACGGGTGGCGATTTCATTGGCCGTGAAGCGCTGTTGAGCTTCCGCGAGCAAGACGATAATCGGCGGCGGCTGAGCACCCTGACGCTAAAGGACGATACTGGCGTGATCTATGGCGGGGAAGCCGTCTACGCGAACGGTAAACTTGTGGGGCGAGTGCGCAGTGGTGGCTATGGTTACACGGTGGGGAAGAACATCTGCCTTACCTATCTGCCCATGGAATCGACGGAGGCGGGTACGGCACTCGAGGTCGAGGTCCTTGGCCAACGGCTAGCCGCGGTCGTCCAGCTCGACGCCTTATACGATCCCCAGGGAGACAAACTCCGAGCCTAGCGACGCGGGAGAGCATGGAGTTGTTCATAGCGAAGGCGCGCGTCCTGGCCGCAAATACTGACCTGCGGTCTATGGCGCGCAGTTTCTTTCTGCTGACATTAGGCGCGGCGCTGATGGCGCTCAATCTTGACCTATTCTTGGCGCCTTTCGATATCGCGCCGGGTGGAACTTCCGGTCTGGCGATTATCATCAACCAGTTCACTGGCTGGCAAATCGGGTTGGTCATGCTGTTGTTGAACCTCCCCTTGCTGTGGCTCGGGTTCCGTCATCTGGGACGTTTTCGATTTCTTGCGCGCACTTCCTACGTATTGGTGCTTTACAGTTTTGGAGTAGATTTCTTGGCCCGGCTGTCTCCCATGCGTGGCATCGCGGAGGATGTCTTTCTCAACGCCATCTTTGGCGGGATATTAGGCGGCGTTGCGACGGGCCTCGTACTCAGGGGGGGCGGCAGCGCGCCAGGCACGGGGATTCTGGGTCGCGTGATCCAGGTCAAGACCGGAATCCCGGTAAGCCAGGTTTACTTGATGACCGATGGGGTGGTGGTGCTGCTCGCGGGGCTAGTCTTTGGTTGGGAGTTGGCCCTTTACGCGCTGGTGGCCATCTTCATCTGGGGATTGGCGGC
>JAZGCZ010000129.1:0-2505 GCA_036477195.1 Anaerolineales bacterium
CTCAGAGTTCGCGACAGACTTATTTTCAGCACAACTCGCGAATACTGAAAATTCGGTCCAAAGAAACTATGCAAACTTATGTTCAGCCCCGTTGGTAAGTAAGGTAGCATTTAAAAATAGATTCGACGCCCTCCGAGGTTTTTAGCTGTGCCCTATACCTATGCTTCTCGAAGATCCCCCGTATTTTCGCGTCGCGGGATTGTGGCCGCGTCCCAGCCACTCGCAGCCCAGGCCGGAATTGACATCCTGGCGCTGGGAGGCAGCGCGGCAGACGCAGCAGTAGCGACCGCCGCTGCCCTGAATGTCACCGAACCCACATCGACCGGCATCGGGGGAGACTGCTTTGCCCTCTACTACGACGCGGAGACCCGTGAGATTACTGCGCTGAACGGTTCTGGTCGCGCTCCCTCCGGCCTAACACTCGATTTACTTGAGGCGGAGGGCTTCTCCGAAGCCCTCCCTGCTCTTCATGCCCACACCGTCACGGTCCCAGGCGCGTGCGCGGGGTGGAGCGATCTGCTGGAGCGCCACGGCCGGTTGGGTCTCAGGATCGCGCTCGCTCCAGCGATCAACTTAGCAGAAGAAGGATTTCCGGTTTCTCCATTAACTTCGTACTTCTGGGAGCGAGGTGTCGAACGGCAGCTCAAGAACTCCCCGGGCGGTGAGGAGCTCACCATCAACGGGCGAGGCCCCAAGCCAGGCGAGATATTCCGCAATCCAGGATTGGCGCGAACGCTGCGCTCGGTAGGAGAAGGCGGCGCACAGGCCTTTTATCAGGGTGAAATTGCGGAAGCCATCGCCCGCGCCGTGCGCGACGCTGGAGGATTGTTGTCTGAGAGCGATCTGGCAGCTCATCAGAGCACCTGGGATGAGCCGATTTCCGTGACCTACCGGGGTTTGCGCATCTGGGAGGCCCCACCGAACGGGCAGGGGCTTGTGGCCCTGCTCGCACTGAAGATACTGGAAGGGTTCGACCTTAAGGCGCTGGACGCACACAGCCCCTCCAGGCTGCACCTGGTAATCGAGGCGCTTCGGTTGGCCTTTGCGGACGGAAATTGGTTTATTGCCGACCCCGAATTCGTTCCGATACCGTTAGAAGTGCTTCTGTCCGATGGATACGCTGAGCGGCGGCGCACGTTGATCGATAGGAAGCGTGCCACGTTAGCGCAGCCGGTTGGAATCCCGGCCCCCTCCTCCGATACGGTCTATCTGAGCGTGATTGATGAGGAGGGGAACGCCTGCTCGTTCATCAACAGCAACTACATTGGTTTTGGCACAGGAATCGTTCCTGAGGGATGGGGATTTTCCTTACAAAACCGAGGGCACGGCTTCAGCCTGGATCGGGATCACCCCAACGCGCTCGCACCGGGAAAACGCCCCTACCACACGATTATTCCGGGAATGGTGACCCGTGAAGATGGAACTTTGTACTCAAGTTTCGGGGTGATGGGCGGCTTTATGCAGCCACAGGGACACGTTCAGGTCCTGACCGGATTAATCGATGATGGACTGGATCCCCAAGCTGCCCTGGATCGACCACGCATAAATCTCACGGAGGCGCGACCGGGTAGCCCTGTGGCGCTGGAAGAAGGGTTGCCGGATGAGACCGTATCGGGATTGGCGGCCATGGGTCATGAGGTCGAGGTGATAACCGGCCACATGCGGGTAATGTTCGGACGCGGGCAGGTGATCATGAGAGACGACGAGACGGGTGTCTTATGCGGGGGGAGCGATCCGCGCGCCGACGGCTATGCCTTTCCACTTGCCTAGATCACGGCCAGAAGATCTCCTTGAGGTTCCTATTTGCTTGAGCTTTCTTGATGCCGGCTGCGCTATTCCGCTTGCATAGACCACGTCCAGAAGATCTGCTTAGAGCTCCCATTTAGGTGAGCTTCCCCATGGTATGATCGCACTGCTCATGGCGAATAAGAAGAAGAGGAAGAAGAAAAAGAAGAAGCAGAGGAATCTCGGTCAAGCCTCCGGCGGTCAGCACCGCCGCCTGCGAACACAGCGCATCCTCGTTACGGCGTTTGCCCTGCTGATTGTCATTTCATTATTGCTCAGCGTTATCGTCTCCCGAGGCAGAGGTTTCTAAGGCTTATTCGCACATTGAGCCGCTCGGCCAGAAATCAGTAGGGGCATTCGCCCCTATTTTGATTCTCGCGAATGTTTCGGCTGAACCCTCAACTCGGTGATGCTCCTGACGCTTTATGTCAAGTCATGTTGGTCAAAAGGCGTCAAAGGGCGAATTTCCTCGCTTCGGCCTGCTCCTTGCAACCCCCGTAAGGTGTCCGTAAGGTCGCTCCAGGAGCTCTACGTGCTAATCTGGAGCCAATCCTTATCTAGCCCCATCGAGCCAAAGCTCGTGGGAAACCCCAAGGGAAGGTGGTGAACTTACATGTTGTACGCCCCGAAAGAGAAAGGTCAGGGATTAGTTGAATATGCCTTGATCCTAGTGTTGGTCGCTGTTGTGGTGATCGTTATCCTGGCCCTGCTCGGACCCGC
>JAZGCZ010000013.1:0-3906 GCA_036477195.1 Anaerolineales bacterium
ACGCCTCCGCCCCACGGTACAAGATCAAGTTGTCGTCGCTATTAGGGAGTTCGCAAAACAGGCAGGCGGACGAGCCAGTATGGCCTTCGATGTATTCCATGCGCCAAGGCGCCCAGATTCGGTCCATAAAAAAAGGGCTTCTTGAAAAGCCCCAAAGGCGATTAACGCGATTGTAACACTTCGCTGGCACGGCACCTGCACCTAGGGATAAAATCGGTACCGTGCTTGACCTATTCGATCTCGAAAAACGGCTGCCGGTGGGAAGGATGGGGATAGAAGTGCATTTGCATTCCACCCTCGGATCGACAAACGATCGCGCTGCCGAATTGGCTGAAGACGGCGCACCTGAAGGGGCGCTGGTCCTAGCGGATGAGCAAACTGCCGGCCGCGGCCGGCTCAGGAGGAAATGGCGTATGCCACGTGGGAGCGGCATTGCGATGAGTTTGGTCATGCGACCAAGCCAGATGGAGGCCGCCGCATTGGGCGCAATGGGTCTGGTTGGTGCCCTGGCCACAATCGACGCCCTGACAGGTTTGAAGCTGGATCCACGTCTCAAGTGGCCCAACGACGTACTTCTGGAGGGCCGGAAGGTAGCTGGTGTCTTAGCGGAGGCCAGCTGGAGCGGCTCAGCGCTTGATTACATCGTTCTTGGAATTGGAGTGAATGTGAGGCCTGTACGCTGGGAGGACCAGGCCGATTTCGGCTACCCTTCGACCAGCGTTGAGGACTCGGTCGGCGATACGGTAGACAGGGGACCTCTCATTTTCTCCATCGTGGCCGGCGTCGATGATTGGTATGAACGGCTTCAATCCGGAGAGGCACACCCAGCGTGGGAGGAGCGTCTCGCCTACAAATCTGAATGGGTATCCCTCACAAATGGCGAGCAAGAAGTAACCGGACGACCGATGGGACTCACCCGCAACGGCGGGCTACGCCTCGAAACGGCTGAAGGAGAGGAACGGATTTTTGAAGCGGGTTCCTTCCAACTCCGCCCGATGGGTACTGACCAACTAAAGCCAAATTAATGTAGCTGAGCTAAGATTAACGAAAGGGAGCGCATTCTATGTTTGATGACCTGAGAGACACACCTGAAGAGGATCCGATATCCAATGCCGGATTTGCCTATGAAGAACAGCCTAAAGGCCCGGAACCCCGCATCTTCGGCATGACGGCCGGACAACGCTTGATTATCTCCATGATGCTGCTTGCCACGGTCATCATACTGGGCCTGAGCTTCACATTGGTCACAGGAGCGATCTGGTTCTAATTCGGATCTAACGCAACACCCGCGGACCCAGAGCCTGAACTACTAGACTCCGATGGGATAAGAAACCGAAATCCCGCAAGCGTCGAGCGCGCGGGATTTTTCTTTTGCTTTCCATGCGTCAGGCATGTGGGGATTTCCATTTGCCAAATGGGATTGAGCAGCTAGGGCATCAACTGAAGATGGGACTCGGCCCCAGTCTCGACCTGATCGCGACTCCATAACATCGAGTGGTACTGATGGTTCCGCCATGGATCGATCATGTCGTCGTAATGCGAGTTGAACGGGTGCCCAGATTGGCCGGTGGTGTGCATGGAGAGCGAGCGACGCATGTCATCCAGATCCACGATTTGAAGGTAAGACGAGAACGAAGTTACACCGAACGGCTCGTTGACGTCGTAGCCGGATCTGAACAGGGTTTCAAGACCCCCATCCACCTCGACCGGACCGCGATTGAAGATCCACTCCAGCGGAAGGATCCCGCTCAGGCCGAAAGGGCGGTGCTTGAAAGTGGCGTAATGCAGGTCACCCCAACGCCAGGAAGCCGGATCATCGCCCAGCTCTTCCCTCAGTTGCTCCACGGTCTCTTCAAGCGTCTGCAGGAGTATGTCTTCCTGTTGCTCAACTTCTGAGGTTAAGGTGTTGTCGAACCAGGTCGACTCGGGCTCGTTCAGCATGTTGCGCGCGGCAATGAAAAGCGCCTGGCTGCTGGCGCGGCCCAGCAGCTGATCTCCCAGCTCATCGGCAAACAAATTTGAGATGAGATCCAGCCGCAGCGTTTCGAAGATCGCGGCACCCGCGCTATCTCGATCCTCCCGGCCATCCCAGGCGCGCAGGATGTCCAGTGCCCTACGCTGCGTCACATTCGAAGGCTGGAGCGACAGGAAGTGATGCAGGATATCTTGAGTATACAGAGAGTTGGTATCGCGCTGGATCGTCTGCAGATCCTGGACAGAGATCGAGTTGTCGGCCTCCAGCAGCTCTACCAGGCGACGCGCTCGATACCCACGATCCCAATCAACGCCGATCAAGTACGGGTAATCTGTCCCAACCACCGCATTATTGGCCGTCGCAACATATCCCTCCGGCGGATTGAACACCGATGGAAGCTCCTCATGGGGGATGAACTCGGTCCACTCGAATTCGCCCGTCCAGCCAGGAACTGGCATTGAGCCATCGCTGCGCGTGCGGATCGGATAGCGGCCTGTGGCCTGGTAGCCGATATTGCCATCGACATCGGCATATACGGCGTTTTGCCCTGCTACATCCAGGTATTGCAGGGCATCTCGGAACTCTTTCCAGTTCTGCGCGAAGTTGAGGCGTAGGAAGGTCTTGTGGGCGGTACCCGGCTCCAACGCGGTCCACGAATACGCTAGCGGTTCCCAGCCGAATTCCCAGTCCTGCTCGACGCCTCCTGCGACGTCATTGATGATCGGGCCGTGGTGCGTCTTCCGGACGTCGATGATGACCGGCTCATCCTGCCCCTCCACCACGATTTCTTCGCGGACGATCTCCATGTCGAGCCATTCGCCGCGGAACTCATACTGGTTCGGATTCTCGGGGTTGAGGCGTTCAATGAAATAATCCTCGTGATCGCCTAAGAGGAATGTAAAGCCCCATGCGATGCGGTCGTTGTGACCGATGATCACGCCCGGATTGCCGGGAAATGAAGCCCCGACGACGTTTAGGCCGCATTCCGGGCTGACGGGTTCGCAATGCAGACCAATTTCATACCAGACCGAGGGCATCTGAATTCCCAAATGCGGGTCGTTGGCAAGCAGTGGGCCGCCAGTTGCGGTTCGCTCGCCGGAGATCACGGCGCTGTTGCTCCCCAAGCCCTGCCCCGATGCCCAGGGGTAGCGGCTAAATGCCATCTCAGGGACCGATTGCAGCGTAGATTCGGCCAATGTCTGGTTGACAATAATGGGGTAGTCCGGCTCGTAAGCGGGCATGAGTTCCTCGATGGCAGGCGTGCCCAATCGAGCGGCGATATGGGCTCGGGCAAGTTCTTGGTCGGCGTTGCTCCGAAGGAACCAGGCTATGGCTTTGCCTGAAACCAGAGTCTCGAAGGGGCTCCATGGATCGGGGTCGAACTTAGTTCCCTGGAGCCCAAGAATCGTGAACTCAAGGCCCCTTGGTCCATTATGCGTTCTAAGATAGGCATTCACACCTTCGGCATAGGCACTAAATCGCTCAAGGTCTTCTCCCTCCAGCGATTCCGCCTCGACCGCTGCGGCTCGATGCAAGCCAATTGTGCGGAAGTACCGATCGGCGTCCAACAGGCTCTCCCCGAGAATCTCGGACAGCCGACCCGTGGTCAAGCGGCGCTGGAATTCCATTTGCCAGAATCGATCCTGAGCGTGGACAAAGCCATTTGCCATCAAGAGATCATGCTCGGTCGACGCATAGATATGCGGGATACCGAATGAATCCCGATAGATGTCGACCGGAGCATCCAGGCCTTCTAATTCCAATGTTCCGTCCACTTGTGGGAAGGCCCGCGGCGCGACCAAGAATCGAAATGCCGCGACGGCCAGGGCGACAACCGCGAAGATCACGAATAACACGATGAAGAGACGAGATAGAAAGCGAAGCAAAGGGCCTCCTGTAACGAGGGGTAAGGATGATTTCTAGCACCTTGT
>JAZGCZ010000130.1:0-3413 GCA_036477195.1 Anaerolineales bacterium
ACCTATGAAGAGATCATGGCGCAGTGGTACGACACAGATTACTGGACGAGTACGCAGGAGCAAGTGGAAGAGATCGACAAGCACATTGAGGAATTTAACGCGCGGGTTAGCGCGAGCTAGACACTCGGACACCCAGACACTCGGACACCCAGACACTCGGGCACCCAAACACTCAGGCACCCAGACACTCGGGCACCGGACATTTGGTTTAGGGGCCGTCTCATAAGCAGCTGGATTCAGCCCTTTCTATATTAATATGTGCAGCTTCGACCCTAAAGGAATTCATGGTTGACGAAATAGAACATATGATCTAATATAGGGTGCACGGAAGATGTCCGATCGCAAAGTAATGATCCGTAATTGGGATGAGGAACCTCCAGGAGTGGATGATCTCGTGCTCGTTGCGATCCTGAACACTCCGCGGGATCTGGAAATCGCACAGACCCTGGGATGGTATCGAATACCACTCGTAACCGCACCCCGAACCGTGCGTGTGGATTGGCTCGCGTTTTATCTTCCGGCGTCATTTGGTGAGCGACGCTGGTCGGTGAGCTACTTAGCCGAAGTGCGTGGGTATGAGTTGAGAACGCGCCGTGAGCTGCTCTTCAAGGAAACGAATCATGAACGGGTTGATGATCCGTACTTCAAGATGCAGCTCGGCCCAATTCTCGAGCTCTTCCCTCCCATTTCCTCTCGCGCCTGGCGGCGGTTCACCTTTCTCTTCACCACCGGGGATCGTCTGCTGAACGCGGTCGACGTGACGGATCTGACGATTCCACAAAGCCAGATTCGAGCGCGCATGCTGCGCGACCGGGCGGGCTCGATCCCCTCCACCCAAATCCCTCTCTAGGCGTTAAATACTTTCCGCGCAAGACCATTCATTTCGGCCGCCCATTGTTGGCCGGGACATTCAACACTCAAATGGCTGCTCGACTTGCGGGGAGCTCGAATGTATCATTTATGGGCTTGAGCTAACCTCACACATGCGACGATTTCTGCCCTTTCTGTTTGTCTCCGGAGTGCTTGCAGCCATTGGACTGCTCTCCATTGGCCAACCGGCCGTCGCCCAGACCAAGTCCCTGTTTTGGGATAGCTGGGACACGACGCTCACTATTCTTCCCAATGGCGACTTGCACGTCCTCGAACGCCAGCGTATCAATTTCACGGATGGCTCCTTCACCTTTGGATTCCGTGAGATCCCGTTGGCCCAGACTGGTGGGATCACTGGGGTTTCGGTTAGCGAACCGGGCGTGGGGGTGTACAGTCAGGGCGGATTTAGCCGGCAGCCGTTCACGTTCGATGCCGCGCGGGACGGCGAGGACATGTCGATCCGCTGGTACTTCCCGCCGACTTCAAACCAAATCCGGACTTTCGATATCGCCTACACCGTTAAGGACGCGATGCGCGTCTATGACTCAGGCGACCAGCTACAGTGGAAGGCCATCGCCACCGATCGCGATTTCCCGATCCAAGATGCGAGTGTGACGGTCGTCCTACCGCAAGGCGCTCAATTCCAGTTTATCGATTCGGAGGGTGTGGCCGCAACGTCGGGTCGGAGCGCCGATGGCTCCAGCGTGACTTTCCTGGCCAATAGACCGATGTCACCCTCCGGATCACTGGAAGTGAGGATCGAATTTACACCCGGTGTTATACCGAACGAAAAGCCCGCGTGGCAAGATGAATTCGACAGGGAGTCCAACTATGACGAAAAGGTGAAACCGATTGTGGACTTCGGCCTTGGCTTGCTCGCGGCTGTGCTAATTGTCGGCGGCCCAGCACTCGTGTTCCTGGTCTGGTATATGCGGGGCAGAGACCCCCTGGTTGGTCCGGTTCCGGAGTATATCTCGGAGCCACCCGACGATCTGCCGCCGGGAGTCATCGGTACATTGATTGACGAAAAGGCGGATATGCGAGACGTGATTGCCACGGTTGTCGATCTGGGACGCAAGGGCGCCCTGCGAATCGAGGAGACCAATAAGAAGGGCTGGCTCGGACTGGGATCTTCCGACTTTGTTTTTGAAAAGCTGGATAGTGACGTCCCACTGAATGCCGTCGAATCGGCCGTCATGGCTGGGATCTTCAAAAGGGGGCGAAATACGGTCGAGCTCAGCGACCTGCGCAACAAATTCTACACAACCCTACCCAAGATCCAGACCAAGCTATACAAAGAAATGGAGGCCCGCGAGCTGTTCCGCAAGAATCCAGAATCGACCCGTAAGTTGTGGCGAGGGATTGGGTTTGCGTTAGTGGCATTCGGAATCGGCATCGGAATTTGCCTGGGATCGGTATTTTCGGAATTCACAAGCGTGTTCCCGTGCCTTTTCGGCGGAATGGTACTGACCGGTATTGCTGTCATCATCGCCGGCGGAGCAATGCCCGCCAAAACGGTAAAAGGATCCGAGGCGGCGGCCCGCTGGAAGGCTTTCAAGGTATACCTCCAGAGGATAGATAAGCACCAAGACCTCGCGACTGTGGGAGAGCTGTTCGAGAAGTACTTGCCCTACGCCATGGCCTTTGGAATTCGTGACTCGTTCGTGCGTAAATTTGCGGCCGAGCCAGGCACACCGATGCCTACATGGTGGATTCCCTACGGCCCGCGTATGTATGGAAGGTCGACCACGACCTCAATTGGTCGAGCCACCGGAAGTGGGGGACTTAAAGGTCCGGGTGGGCTTGAGGGCATGGCGGGGAGCATGACCGGTGGGTTGGCAAGCATGAGCGCCGGGTTGACAAGTATGCTCAACAGCACCAGCCGCGTGATGCGATCGGCGCCTTCCTCGAGCGGGGGTGGAGGATTTGGCGGCGGTGGCTTCGGCGGAGGAGGCGGCGGGGGGGGCGGATCGGCAGGATTTGGATAAGTGAGCCTCGGCAGAGTAGCGGGCATACTCATGATTATCGGAGGCGCGACTATTCTCGGACTGGGCGTCCTGTTTGTCGTCGTTCAGATGGCGACGGGAGAGCTTCAAGATGCTGGCGGAGCAGTCCTAGGTGTGGCGGGAGCTTGCTTTCCGGCCTTCTTGCTCTCCGGGATAGGCGCTGTCATTCTTAACCGGTCCCGCCAGGAAGAGGAAGAGGGCGAAGAGCGGGCCGAGCTTCGCAAAATCCTGGACGTTGTTGAGAGCAAGGGTGAGGTGCAAATCAGCGAACTCGTTCTCGAGCTTGGAACAAGCCGCAAAGAGGTACAGGGTCAGATCCACTCGCTGGTCGGAATGGGATTGTTCAGCGGCTACATCAATTGGGACGAAGGCACGCTGTATTCATTTGAGGCTTCCAACATTCATGACCTACAGCGCTGCAAGCACTGCGGAGGAGAGGTGCACTTTGCGGGCAAAGGCGTGCTACGTTGCCGGCATTGCGGAACAGAGTATTTCATAAGCTAAGCGAAGCTCACAAGCATCCGATGCCGCGGCGCC
>JAZGCZ010000131.1:0-3257 GCA_036477195.1 Anaerolineales bacterium
GCCCCGTACCCTTCCTGGACGATTGCTTTCATTACACCACCATGCTCGGCCTTTCAGCAGTCACGGGTGACCTTGGTGAGCTTGCGATCGCGCAGGTCAGCTTACGCTCAGCCCTTTCAATCGCATACCTCATTCTCTTCGGCTCGGTTGTGGGCTTCAGTGCTTACTTCTGGCTCTTGAGGGAAAGTACACCAGGGCGCGTGTCTACGTATGCCTAAATCAACCCGATCGTGGCGCTGTTTCTCGGCTGGGCGCTGGCCGGCGAACTCCTCACCCTGCGGACGCTTATAGCCACGATGGTGATCCTCGCTGGAGTGGCGCTGATCACAATATATGGAAATAAGGCCCCACGTCCGCAGCATGAGACCGAATGTGCGCCGCAATGTGGCGCTGTCCCTCCTGTCCCCAAACGCGCGTCCGAGGCGCTCGAGCATGGTTCCGTCCCATAGGGCGGTGGATTGGATATCGCAATGAACACAACTTTGTGGGACGTTTAAAAAAATTGCGCATTGCACATCATGGAGCATTCCCTCAGCCGGCAGCACCTTCCCCATTCCTGTCCGTCGCGAGGAAACGACGGCCCAACACAAACTTGACTCCAGATCCAAGATCATATAAACTTTCGTTTATATAAAACTGAATTTATATCGAGGTTACTGCTCTTGGTCAGTCGAGTAAAAAGCGTCTCCGAATTGTTCCAGATCCTTTCCGACCCGACGCGTCTGCAGATTGTCGAGCTGCTCAACGACGAATGTTGCTCAGTCTCCGCGCTCGTGGAGGCAACCGGGCGCTCGCAGCCGCTGGTCTCGCACCATCTGCGGGTGCTGAGGGAGTGCGGCGTTGCGGAAGGCGAGCGGAAAGGCGCTCTCACCTACTATTGACTGACCGACGAGGCGGTCTGGGAGGCCGTTGAACGCTGCAGTGAGCTTCTGAATGAATCAGAAGCAGGACGTGATGAAGATCTCGTCTGAGCAATTTATCTATCGGTTACCGATCCTAATGAGTGGAGTCGAATTACCTAGCCAGAATAAAGAAAGAGGCAATTATGAGTGAGAAAGTTGGGACAGAGAGAGCGGATCTCAATGAGATTATCGAGGCCTGGTCTTCGTCGCAGAAAATGAAATTCTCCGAGGATGAGGCTAAACTCATTAAAGCTATGTATCCACCTCTGGCGCTGGGTGCGCCGCTTACGCCCTCTGATGTTGCGGCCAAAAGTGGTTTTCCCTTGAAAATGATTGAAAAAACTTTCCACCTGATGAAACGCTCTGGGGCAGAGTTCGACGAGTCAGGGAATCTGATCGGTATGGCTTTGACGCTGAATCCAACGAACCACAAATTTGTCGTGGACGGGCAGGAACTGTACGCGTGGTGCGCGGTGGATACGCTGTTCCTGCCTGGCCTGGTCGGAAAGACAGCCGACGTTGAATCGATTTGTCCTGCGACTGGCGAGCGGATTCGATTGCGCATCTCTCCGATCGGGATCGAATCCGTCGAGCCCCAGGATACTGTGGTCTCGGTGGTGATTCCGGGGACTTCAGCGGCTTGCGAACCGGGTCAGGCGAAGGGCGCGGGGAGTGCAAGCTGTCAATCTATGAATTATTTCATATCGCGCGAGGCGGCCGAAAAGCACTTGGGCCCCGATAGCGATGTGGCGATCCTGGATGTCCAAGAGGCGTCGCAGCTCGCTCAGAGAGTATGGGTCGTGCCCTATCTGAAGGCGTTAGAACCTGTGATCTGATCGCCAGCCCCATCAGTAAACCCTCCAAGGTCGAAACCTAGAAAGGTAGTGATAAGGGCGCGGCCATGCGGCCGCGCCGGTCGCATTTCTAGAACCTAAATAGGCAAATTGTGTTGTAATTGATAATGGGTCTCGCCTGGCATTTTGTGGTTGCGGCGTGCCTAGACCGCCGCGGTGAGTTTTGCGATTATTGCCAAACAAGCTCATTTCGAAATCGGTCCTGGACTCGAGACCCTGGGTCGGTGGTTCCGAATAATCAGCGGTCTTTTTCTATCGCTGTTGGTAACCATCATGCCGCTCGTTCCGGGAACATCTTAAAGGAGATGGACAATGGCAACTGACCAGGCGGCCGCCGAGCCGCGCACGAGTAGCCTTTCGATTCTGAGTTTGATCTTTGGCATCTCAGGCTGGACGGTACTGCCTTTTGTGGGAGGGATCGTAGCGATCGTCACCGGCCACCTCGCCAAACAGGAGATTCGCCAGAGTAAAGGGGAGCTGGGAGGAGATGGAATTGCGACGGCCGGCCTGGTGCTCGGCTATGCGTGCGTAGCATTCGTCGGGTTGCTGATCCTTCTGGCCGTCGTGCTTGCTCTTCTTTTCCTCATCCCGATGGCAGTTATCATCGGTAGCTAAGGAGAAGAGGGTGGAAATCGTACAAGGAGGTCAATGTGGCCAGGAACCGCCGCTTCAGCCTGCCGAATCTACTTCTAAGGTTGATGTGGACCCGCCAGCTGCGCGAGAAAGATTGTGCGCACTTGGACCAGATCCGAGTCTACGACACCGAGCTATTAGTCTGTAAGGATTGCGTAGCGCTTGGAGACACCTGGCCTGAGCTGCGCCAGTGCATGATCTGCGGATATGTTGGCTGCTGCGAGCAGGCCAAGAACCAACACGCCAAGAAGCACTTCGAAGAGACTGGACATCCCATTGTTAGACCGGTTGACCGCGGCACTTGGTTCAACTGGATGTGGTGTTATGAGGATGACGCGCTGCTCTCCCCGGTATGGTAGGTGAATGACTGAATCAGAACTCCATCGGGGCATGCCCGAGGAGTATGCCTCTAGGCTTCGAGAAGCCCGCACCAGCGGTAGCATGGTCGGGGAACGGCGGGTTGTCACCATCCTCTTCTGTGATGTCACAGGATCAGTCGCCATGGCCGGCGAGCTCGATCCGGAGGATTGGGCAGAAGTCATGGATGATGCATTCGAGCGCCTCATTCCTCCTATTTATCGCTACGAAGGTACGGTCGCGCGGTTGATGGGCGACGGTGTGCTGGCCTTCTTCGGCGCCCCGATTTCCCACGAAGACGATGCTCAACGAGCCGTCATGGCAGGTCTCGAGATGCTGGAGGAAATCGAGGAGTTCTCAAACCAGCTCAAAGAGCACTCCGAGCTGGACTTTGACGTTCGCATCGGCATCAACACCGGCACGGTGGTGGTCGGTCCCATTGGATCCGACCTTGCGATGGAATACACGGCCATGGGGGATGCGGTCAATCTGGCCTCCCGGATGGAACAAA
>JAZGCZ010000132.1:0-2242 GCA_036477195.1 Anaerolineales bacterium
GGGAGGTGATCGTCGATCGGGATGAGATCTACGGCGATGGGGTGAATGTGGCGGCACGCTTGGAGAGCTTAGCGGAACCCGGCGGCATCTGCATATCAGAGGCAGTTCGTAGTGCCGCGGGCAAGAAGCTTCCGCTTGCTTACAAAGATATGGGTCGCCAGCAGGTCAAGAACATTGCAGAGCCCGTACACGCCTACCGCGTTTTGCTTGATGCCGGGGCCTCCCCTGCGAGACTCTGGCGACCCGATCGCCGATATGTTGCGGCGGGCGCCGCTTTCGTCCTGCTACTAGTCGGTATAGCGATCATTACGTGGCTCCGCCCCTGGGAACCAAGAGAAGAACCCGCGTCGGTGGAAGGTACGGCCGCCCAACTTCCTGAGCAGCCCTCCATTGCCGTCCTGCCCTTTCGGAACTTGAGTGATGACCCGAAGCAGGAGTATTTCAGCGACGGCATCACTAATGACATCATCACTGACCTTTCGAAATTCTCAAATCTCTTCGTGATTGCCAGCAACTCAGTGTTCACCTACAAGGGCACGCCAGTGAAGGTGAAGGAGGTTGGCCGGGACCTGGGTGTCCAGTACGTGCTCGAAGGAAGCGTCCAACAAGTTGCCGGCAAGGTGCGGATCAACGTCCAGCTGATTGATGCCACCACGAGCTATCACCTTTGGGCGGAGCGATATGACCGCGATCTGACAGATATTTTTGCCGTGCAAGACGAAATCACACAAGCGATCGTGACGGCCTTGGAGGTGACGCTGACCGAAGACGAAGAGGAACGTGTGGTCCGCCGATACACCGACGTCCTTGAGGCTTACGACGTGTACTTGCGCGGGAGGACCTACTTGCGGGGTACGAAACAAGCGCATTTGCAGGCGCGAAAGCTGTTTGATAAGGCCATTAGGCTGGACCCAAATTTTGCGGCGGCGTACGCGGACAAATCCATTACTTACTTTTCGAACTTCATCATGCCGATGAGCCGAGACCCGAAGGTTCTGGAGACGGCCTTGGAAACGGCGAAACGCTCTGTGGCTCTCGATGACTCCCTGCCTCTCGCCCACGCCCGGCTGGGCTGGGCCTATCTCGCAACAATGCGCCACGAGGAGGCCATCGCGGAGGGAAGGCGGGCCATCGCCCTCGATCCCAACAATGCTGACAGCCTTGCGCAATTGGGGAACATTCTGAACTGGGCGGGACAGCCGGAGGAAGGCATTCGCTTCATCAAGAAGGCGATGCGCCTCAACCCCCGTTATCCGTTCAACTACTTATTTTACTTGGGGCATGCCTACTACTTGTTGAGACAGCATGAGGAAGCGATTGCGTTAATGAATCGCGTGGTCACCCGCGCCCCTAATTTTTTGCCTGTCCACCGTCACCTCGCTATCCTCTATCAGGAGTTGGGCCGGGAGGAAGAGGCACGGGCTGCGGTGGCGGAAGTGCTGAGGATATTCCCCGGGGCCTCGATCGAAGATTCGCGTGCGAGGTGCCTTTACAAGCGAGATCCAGCGTTGATAGGGCGGTTTCTTGACGGCCTGCGCAAGTCGGGGATGCCGGAGGGGGTGGCGGGTGAGGAGCCAATGTCGATGTGATTGAACGGAAGGGAAGAAAAGGGTTGGGAGTCTTTTTAAGCCACAATGCACACTAACCTCCCTCGCGTTACGAGGAACTGTGCACCGGCCTTAACAGCATCGTTCGCTTCGCTCGGTCACCGAACAGTTCCGGCACCGACGATCGTCTTTGTGCGTTTTCGCCACCGCTCAATTGCACCGAGTGCATCATCGCTGTCGAGTGTGAACTCAGATTTTCAACCACACGCTCGCTCAGCGCCGACATATTCCCCTCCAGGCTTCGGAGTGCTTAAAGAGATTTCGACACCATTATAGTTACCGAGATGGATAGACGAAACGGGAATCAACCGAAGTGGATAATCTTCCAAAGTATGCGACCGTTTCATGCCGAATGTCATTGATTGATTATCAACGGCTTAATCGACCGATTGCGATAGCCGTGGGCGGCGATTCTTCCGCTCATGGCCGGTTGTTGCATTTCACTAATGCAACCTTTTGGTTCGGCGAACGGCCGATTGTAGGCGATAGCGGTCATTCAAAGATGGTCTGACTGAGCAAATGAACTCCTTTGACGAATGTCGGCTCTCGCCTATAAGCGGTCACTCAACCGACTAGAAAGATGAGGTCGTGACAGGCAGAGATCGGCCAAGAGCGGACGTTCAGAGAAGCGAGTT
>JAZGCZ010000133.1:0-10221 GCA_036477195.1 Anaerolineales bacterium
CTGGTTTACGACGTGACCGAACCCGACTCATTGGAAAGTCTGGTGCGCTGGCGGGATGAAATTCTCGAAGCGGTTGAGCAGCAGACCTTTCTCATTGTGGGCAATAAGATCGATCTCGAGCGCACGCAGCAGCCACGGCAGGCACAGGAGTTTGCCGACTCGCTTCAGGCCCCCTACTTGGAGACCAGCGCTCTAGATGGCAGCGGCGTGGCCCAGCTCTTCGAGACGTTGGCCAAGCTCAGCCTTCCAGAATAATTCAGCATCTAGACCAAAACCAAAAAAGGGGCCGCGCAGTTGAGCGCGGCCCCTTAGCATTTGCTTGCTCAGCGCTGCTTGCTTAGCCTTGCTTGCTTTGCGCTGCTTGCTCAGCGCTGGCTGCCCTGCGCTGCTTGCTAATCGCTACTCAATCAACCGGCAGGAGTGGCTCTCGATCGCAGCCTTCGGCTGAGGAAAATTACTACCAAGAATAACGCTGTCAGACCTGCTAATCCGGGCAATCCAACGTCGTCTCCAAAACCGGTAGAGGGTAGTGCCGTCGGAGTTGGTGTCGGTGACCCGCCACCGCCTGCAATCGCTAGCGCGGTCTGTGTCATCTGAGCCGCTGCAGTAGCCGTCAGCGGCGCAACCGTTGGCAGTGTCGTGAATGGTGTGGGAGTGGGTGTGTCGGTCGGCAGCACGACCACCTGAGTTGGCACCGGAGTGTCGGTGTCAGTTGGCGCTGGAGTAACGGTGGGAGGCGGCTCTGTTGGCACGGGTGTGAAGTCCTCCGCTTCCGCGGTCTGCGTCAGACCGAGTGCAACGGCCGTATTTGTTAGAACGATGTTGGTAGGTTCCTGCAAAGCGGCCTCTCGCTGTTGAGGCTGCAGGATTAAGGCATACACCCCTAGACATACGAGGCTCAACACAATCAAGCCTCCGAGCCCCGCAGCCGCAATTACAAAGGTGCGATTCTCATCGTCCTCGGGCAGCCCCCCAGTTATTTCAAAGTCTTCTGCCATGATTTCCTCCCCTCACGCTTACGAAGATCCGCGGAGGTAACGCGACCGGGCACGCTATAAGTTGCAAGTTCCGAACCAAAATTCATCAGGCAATCACTTCCATATTGCTCAGGGGAATGGCCACAGAGCCAATCCCTTCCAACTCGACCATTGCGCTGCGCGCCAAGATGCCGCTTGGGAACGACTCGACCCCCGGCATCAAATGCAGCAGCTTCCCGACCGCCCCAACATGGGGCGCTCGCAGTGCCCGCACACGCACTCCTGGCTGTAGTTGCACGATCCGTTCCGGATTTTTGATGTCCTGCGTTGCGGGAAGCGGAATCAAGATTTCGGGCAACTGCGGCTCATATGGTTCCAAAAGTGACGCTTCCAGGCTCGCTTCTCTTCCTGCATTAGTACTTAGCAGGTCGTAGGTAGGTGAGTTCATCGGAGTTGCCCCAAAGCCCTCCGTCAACAAAATCGGATATGGCATGTGTAGTGCGATTGGAATGAGTTCGGAGGCCATGCTTCCACATACCAAACCTCGAATTGGAATTTCCGTCCCTTGTTGGAGTGACTTTGCATTGTCGACCACTCCGACGATCACCATCGCGCCGCGCAGGATCATATCGAGCTCACTGGGCTCCAGTCGAGCGCTTCGGCTCTCGCCGACATCTCGCAACACTCCCCATCCACGACGGCCATTTCCCCATGCGCCTTGTATCAGCGCACCTACCGCCAAAATAGTGATCGAGCTTGCCCCGTCAGAGCCTGCCACCTCTCCCGGCACCCCAGCGTGAATCGCACGCGGTTCTTCACGCGTCTCGAAGAGCACCCGTCCCCTTGAGAGGGACAGTACCTTGCCATTAGCAGGAGCACGAACGGTGCGTCTTGCGATGCCAGCTGGACCCGCTAGTACTTGTCCCGCCTCTACATTGCTGCCCAAGTCCACTCGCAGCAGGCGTGCCGCTTCTGTATCCGAGACGCCGAGCGCCGAGGCCAAATCAAGAAAATGGTGCCGCGGCTGAGGCTGCACCTCGGCAATTACATCGGCCGACTGCACCTTCTCCCGTACCCTAACGGTCAGCACTCCAGGCCCATCGAGCTTTCGCTCGCGCTGCACCGAAGCCATGGGCAGAATATGTCTGATACGTGGCAAATGATTGGCGATCATGATTCGCTCTGGATCATGGCTCCGATATCGTAGAGCCACTTTTGATTGAGTTCCCGTCGACGCGCGGGGTCCTTGGATAACTCCATTGGCCTGCCGCGCGCGTCAATAATGACACCTAATGCCCCGCCCGCAACTCGTAATGCCCCTGCTTTGCCCCGACCGCCAAACCCGACATCGAATCCCTTCTCCGGCCGCAAGGTCATGCGAGCATGTTCACCCTGGCGAAGCGGAAGCAATACAAGCTGACCATAGCGGACGATTCCTTCGATTGGCTCGCCGCCACTCTCAGGATCGATGCGGATTCGAAGCACCGGCTTGCCCTCTCGACCCCGGCCCACCGGCGAAACAACCGTGCCTAAACTGACGAAGCTACCCGACTCCAGCACCTGCACCGTAATCATTGGCAGCAAACCCGCTGCTGCGCCTACGGCCGGCACCAGATTGTAGGGGTCCAGCACAAGGGTCGTTATGCCCCGCGGCTGTACGGCGTCGAGCAAGGCCAGCGCAGCGTAGCCGGGCCGTGGCGCTCGGGCGATCGCCCCGCCTGTGGCGATGATCGGTTCCAGTGGTGGCATCAATTCGGAACTCGTTCCCTCCGCCCAATCGCCCCTGGAGAGCGAAATGCCTGCTCGGATTAGCTCACGGAGGAGCGCATATTCGATGTGAAGATCGTTCAGTTCTGCCGGGATGGTGCCGGGATAGATGGCCTTGTTGAACATATAATCGCGTACTTCAGAATCTGGGATTTCCGCGGGAAGCCAGCGAGAGACATCGGACACGGACGCGTAGCGCAAGAGCCCGGGGAGAGAGATTCCCAGTCCTAGGTCCGAGTGCACTTTGTTGTTCAAGGCGCCATTGAAGGCCGCCGCCACAGTTACGTGACTGGCACCGACATCGATCCCCAGTACACCCTTGTCGGGGTCGTAGACCTGACTCAGGTAGCGGATCACTCGGCCAAAGGCATCCGCGGTGAGCATCATATACCCACCGGACCAGCCATTTAGTTCATCAAATCCAGCGATGCTCTGCGAGCGCAGCTGGTTAACGATCTCGGCCAGTTTCAGGCGGGCCGGTCCAAACTCCTCATGCTCCAAATCGGGCCGGATATTCGCAACCACCGCCACAGCCGAGGTGTCTTGAAAATGCTCCATTACCGCTGCCCCGAGGCTGGTGTTGCCCGCAAACACGAGTGCAGGGCGCTGAGCGGTGGGAAGGAGGCTCGTTGCCAGACTCACGGTCTCAATCTGTCGAACAACGCTGGCCGTCGCCCCACCGTCGGTGCCTCCCACCATTAGGATTAGATCAGGCTTCGCGGAAAGTATTGCATCGATCAGCTCCTCTTCCCGCCTCCCGTCCATCAAACCGATCTCATCCACCACATTCAGGTATGTCGAGCTAGCTAGGCGACGAGCACTGTCCATTGAAACGCCCGGCATTAGCCCGACCAACACGGTTCGAACATGTGGGCCGGCGGAAGCTGTCGATACAAACGCATCCACTCCGGCTCCAGCGGCTGTGGTCGGCATGACGAGCGCTTCCGATTCATCGAAGAACGGTCTGCCGGTTATCTCACTCACCTCGTCCAGGGCGACATGCATCCCCTCTCGAACGTCGAATACCGGGGCTCCAGCAGTCGATGACGCACGACCGGTAGCGACCATACGATATCGTCCGTCCACAACATCAAACAGGCTGACTCGGGTGTTCACAGTTCCCACGTCAACCGCTAGTAGGGTATCGGCCTCAAGTATGGTGCTCATGCCTTCATCCGATGCTGTCAATCACTCCTGTAACGGTGTCCCAGATGAATTGCACCCGCTCGGCAAGCACAATCAACGTGGCTGCTACTGCGCCGGCATACATCACACCGAAGGTGACTGCAATAAATCCCTTGCCGATCCCCTTAATGATCGTTAAGGGGCCTGGAATTCTTGCGCCGGCGATGATAGCGAGCGGTGCCTCTACGTCGGTTTTACGGATCGTGAACTGAAAGTAAAACAGGGTGGTTAGCGTGCCGATAAGCACGATGAAGACATTCACCAGACGCTCAAAGCCTGTTTCTCCGGTAAGTTGATTAATTTCGTTGGGATTCAGGGTGTCCATTGAATCAAGCGTTAGCGGTATGAGGGTTCCGGTGATTGCTCCGCCCACGATCACCGCCGCACCGACTCCTACCAGCAGTACCATCGAGACAGTACCGTATCGCGCGGTAGATGGAGCGACTTTCAAAAAGAGCAAAATGACCAAGACAAGGGGAACGATCGCCGTAACGATCAGTTGGGAGTCTGCCAGACCGGCGAGTCCCGCGTCCAAGATCGGTTCGATCAACCCGGGTATCAGTACATTGTGCACTGCGACGGCGCCCACATAGCCGGCTGCAACTCCGATCAGCAAGTACATTGCGAGCTTAAAAAGCGGATTGTCGCCGATCAGGTAGCTGAGCACCATGATGGTTAGCACGGAGGCCAGGAAACTCGCGATTAGCTCTGCAGTATCCATAACCCTATGCGGTGCTGCGACCTCTCCACCAAATTAAAAGGCCGTAGCCGATTCCTGCCAGCAGCACGAACTCAGCCGCAAGCATGGCGGTGCCAAAGGCGTCCCAGCGCGCTTGGGCAAGCCCTGGGCGGCCATTGCGCAGTTCGTAGGCAACGGCGGCCGGCAGCCCCGACAGGATTCCACCTACCTTTGGATCGTTGCTTTCGAAGTAGGGTCGAATCAGCGGCTCGGCGCCTGCGGACAACACAACCACCAACGGTGTGTCGTCCATGTTGGGGCGAGCTTGTTCTGCCCAGACCCGCGCCGACTCGCTATCAGCGGTAATGACGGCCACCATGCCGAAGTCCGAGAGAGCTTCGACTGATTCCAGAACAGGCGTTTCCCAAGGGGAAAGACCCCCCTCCTCTGGCAATGCAAATCCTTCTAATATCGCCTGGCGTGGGTTGATGGCAAAGAGTTGTACCGCGGTTGGTCCTCCGGATAAGTACCCCAAATGCACGATGTCTTGGCCGTTTTCGTATCCGTGGTCGTCGACAAAGGGCTCTACTGCGAGAAGAGCGAGCGCGGGTCCCGTTGGCCGGGTTGACATGCTGGCCAGGAGGAGCCCGCGGGCCATCATCTGGTCCAGAAATGCTCCGGATACTGCCTCGAGTTCGCCAGCATAGCCTGGCTCATAGTCAAAGACCACGAGCACCGGTTGCTCTGCCGGAAGGCGCTCCACCAGACTGATAAAAGCGCCAAGCTCGGGATGCACTAGGCCGGGCAGAGGGAAACGGGGTGCACCCGTAATAATCGGGAGCGATACGGCCACTAGTACAACAGCCGCAATCGCCCAGCGAAAGACGGCCAAGCGGGTCCCACGCTTAGGCATCGCGGGCGCTTCCTGTTCTTCCTCCTCGACCAGTTTGTGAAGCAGCTCTGCCTGAGCGTACTGGCGCTCCGAAACATCGAGCTGCATGGAGCCGACGCTTGAGGTGCGCGGCATGGCAACAACCGGCTCAGCGAGTAGAACGCCGCTGAGTCCGGCAAGCGGTCCCACCGATTCAACGGCCTGATCGTCCTCTGATTCGATTTCGACGACGGATCGAAAAGTATCGACCGGGCGCATAGCTTCCAGCCAATTGGGAAGCGTTGCGGGGGCCAGGTCCGAAGATCCTTCCTGGGGCGTGGATGCGGAATCGTCTTCGAGCGGTTCAATCTCCCCCAGCCAGTCGGGAAGGCCTAAATCATCTAGCTCTTCATCAGCCGAATCTTCCGCCCCACCGACCAGAGCCGGTACGTGAGGGAGTTCTCCTTCCGCCTCCTCGCCTTCGCTCTCCATTGCCTCGAGCCAATCCGGAGACTCTCCCTCGGGTTCGGGCACAGCTGCGGGTTCAGATTCTTGCTTGGGGGTGATTTTTTCCTCGGTAGCCCGATCGATGCGCCCAGCCAGGCCACCTGGCTCCTCGATCCCCGCTTGAGCGTGAGCCGCATCATCGGGGGCCGGTTGGTCCGAGACTGGGGGCTCGTCGGTCGCTTGAGCTGCCGTTCGAAGGGCATCTTCCGGCGCAGGTTCGTCCGAAGCCGGGGGCTCATCGGTCGCTTGAGCTGCCGTTCGAAGGGCATCTTCCGGCGCAGGTTCATCCGAAGCCGGGGGCTCGTCGGTCGCTTGAGCCGCCGTTCGAAGGGCATCTTCCGGCGCAGGTTCGTCAGAAGGCGGGGGCTCCTCGGCCTTCTTCTCCCGGATGCGCCGCAGCCATTCCGGAACCTCATCTCCAGCGTTCCCAGGTTCGAGGGAGCTCCCTTCCCCCGTCCTCGGCTCATCAGAATCGAGCTCAAAATCATCGGCCCCATCGGAAATTCCTGGGGCCGTTCCTTCTGGGGCTGCTCCTTCGGAATCCGATGCGGGCGGTAGCTCCTCCGCCTCATTCCGAATTCGATCCAACCAATCTTCAGATTCTTCGGAACTCCCACTCACATCGAGTGGCTTGAGGCGCGCCCCGCAGTTTGTACATTCTTCAGCATCCCCATGATTGGGAACGCCGCACATCGGGCAGCGTATTTCTTCCACTAGTTATGATCCATAAGGCCGATCAGCGCCCATCAATACACGCAATCCGGTTGTCGTTGCTCCCAGGGCAACCCCAAGAGCAATTCCACGCGCGCCTCCGGCGGACCACACTTGCGAGATCGAGAGTCGGAGATAGCTCATGCCGACGGTTATCGGCCCCTGCGTCCCAAGGAGCGCGGGTCCCGTCCCAAGCATAACTAGGAGCGCAGTAGCCAGGAACAGCAAGCTAAAAGCATCACGCCGCCGGGTCACCAAACGAAATCCGGCTACCAGCAGCGTCACAGAAAGGAGGGCCATGAGTCCGGCTTCAATCGGAAATTGGAGATAATTAAAAATAAATAACGTAACTTCATCGTCCGGACCAAAGACTAGCGATAGGACAAGTGTGACGAGAAATGCCAGGATAAGCAGCGCACTATAGATCCAGCCTTCCTCTGTCAGGCTCAGCTTGCGCCAGTGCACTTGAACCAAGTTCGCTAGGCCAACAAGCAGTGCGGCTGCGGCTAGGAGCGCCGCCCATCGCATGAACAGTATTCGGATGCTCTGAATAAACTCGAAATCTACGAAGTAGCCCAGCAGGACAAAGAGCCCTACAGCCGCTGCCACCGCTGCCCACAGCGCCGAGGTCCTGAATAACCTCAAATCAGGTCCCCGAAGGTAGCCCTGATTACGCCCAGGAGGATCAGGACAATGAGCGCAATCCGAATGACGTCTTGCGCTCGAAGGCTGGCCTTATGAAGTTCCCCGGCTCCGAGGTAGGCGCCGCTGGCAAAGACCTCTTCACCCAACAGCGGATTTTGTGAGACCGCATAGAGCAGGGCTTGTGATTGAACCTCGTTGGTACCACCGATTACGAAGGCCCGCGCACGCTCACCGAACTCAGCGGCCAGGCCGGCTTCGAAACCGTAAAAGCCGCTGAGCATGTGGACAGACACGTTCTCGTTGGTCAGAATCGAGGGTAAACCGGCAGCATAGGAGAACGGGGTTGGCCCAAGTAGACGGCCGGAGGTGGGGTCGTATAAATCAGCCGCACCCAATTCGGCGTAAGAGCTGCGCAGCGTATCGCGAGCCAGGATTGCCATGGCTCCATCTCCCGCCGTCACCACTGCGGGTCGATCGCTCATCGATGTCGCACGCGCGATGCGAGTGAGTGCCGCTAAGCCAGCAAATGCGGGAGCGCTCTCGGGGCCAATTACGGAGCCCGCGCCGAGTGAAATGTGGACGCGTTCGCCGGCCTCCACGGCACGTTCAATTGCCTTTCCAAGAGCTTCAAAAGCAGCGATTTGGCGAAAGGTTGCGGGGAAGCGTCGGCTAATTGCGGCTGATCCCAACATCAGCCCCAAGAATGCAAATAGCAACAGCAAACCCAGCATGTCATTGGCCGTCATGAGCCTTCCCTTAACTCTTGAATAAGCCCCTCTGGTTGCTCCAGCGAGCGCCCAATATCATCCAGGCCATCTCCGAGGAACGGTACGGCCATGTAACTGAGCTGTGCTAAGAACGTTGTAAAGGGGCCAGCGGCCTCTAGGATGTCTGCCACCAGCGAATCCATACCTAGGTGGCGTAGCAAGACCACGGCGCGTTGCGTGGTCTTTCCTCCAGCATCCACAGCGCGGCAGTATAGCACAACCGCCCTGTAACGCTACGAGCGCTACCTACGGGGGTCTTTAAGGGAAAAATTTCTGCGAGTCGGCAAGCTCTCGAGGCTTGGCTACGGTTCAGGATGGGGAAAATATTTGCCTGTCGGCACGCTAGTCTGGGCTTGCCTGCGACTCCGGATGGGGGTAAATACTGCCTGTCGGCGCGCTGCGCCGTGTGGGCGAGGCTTGACTACGGTTCAGGATAGGGAAAATATTTGCCTTTCGGCGCGCTGGTCGGGGCTTGCCTACGACTCGGGATACGGTTCAGCAAGCAGTGATAGGATTGCTGCTTCGGTCTCCTGATATCGTCCCTCACCGATGTGTTGATAGCGTATGTTGCCTTGTTTGTCGATAAGGAACAGCGTGGGCCAGTAGCGAGTGCCATAAGCGGCCCAGGTCTTCCGGTCGTTATCTTGGGCCACTGGATACGGCACGTCTAAACGAACCAGCGCCTCTTTCAAATTTTCGATGTCCCGTTCGTAGGAAAATTCCGGATAATGATTACCAATCACAATTAGCCCTTGGTCTTGGTATTGTGTATGCCACTCACGGAGGCTCGGGATAACCCTTTGACAGTTAATTCAACCAAAGGTCCACATATCGATCAGAACTACGCTGCCGCGTAGATCCGCTAGACGCAGGGGTTGACTGGTGTTCAGCCAAATCTCATTCTGCAATTCAGGAGCCGGGCCGAGATCCGGCAGCACTACCTGCTCAATTTCCATCTGAGACTCCTGCTCATTGAGAGTTTGCACCGCTAGACTGGGTTCCGGGGCCTGGGAAGTACACGCCGCAACCAGCAGCACGCCGACGAGAACCGACAGCTTCAAGCGGCCGGCTCCTTGAGGAGCGCAGTCGAGAACTGCCAACTTCGCGCGGCTGGCTCCTTGGGGAGCGCAGATCAGAACTGCCGACTTCACGCGGATGGCTCCTTTGGGAGCGCAAATGTGATGCGAGTACCACCTTCAGAGCCACTCTCTGCCCAGATCGTTCCTCCATGGGCCTCCACAAGCTCCTTGGCGATCGCCAGGCCAAGCCCCACGCCGCCCGATTCGGTATTTGCTCTGGATCTGCTCTTCTCTCCACGATAGAAGCGTTCGAACACATAGGGCAAGTTCTCCCGTTGAATTCCCTCCCCGGTGTCTTGGACTGCTACCTCTACGGTGCCGTTGCTTTCTAGGGTCGAAACGGCAACCTCTCCACCCGACCCGGTGTGGTCTATCGCGTTGTCGAGCAGATTCTGCAGGACTCGTCCGATCTTATCTGTGGCCATTGGGATCAGTGGCAGATCGTTGTGGACCGGACCGGTCAGCTCCACCCCCTTCGTTTCCGCCCTGAGCGCAGCGCCCTCCATTGCAGCTTCAATGACCTCCTCGATCGAGCCTGGCGACCGCTCCAAGGGGGTGGCTGCACTATCAAGAGTCGCGAGTTCGACAAGATCATCCGTCAGGTTGCTCATCTGGGTGATTACGCGTTGGCTGCGACGGATGTAATCGGTGGGGTCTTCAACCACGCCCTCCGCGATTGCATCGAGCATGGCCCTCAGGGCCGATAGCGGCGTGCGCAGGTCGTGAGATGCCCCGGCAATGAATTCCCGCCGAGCTTTCTCCAATTGCTCAGACTCGCGCTCGGCATGCTCGAGGCGTTCGGCCATGACATTGAAGGCTTGGCCCAGTTCTGCCACCTCATCCCGACCGGCAATATCAACTCGGACAGAAAAGTCGCCTTCGCTCAAGCGATTTGCTGCGCGATCGAGCACCTTGAGCCTTTGCGTGATGGAGTATGAAAAGAAGTAGCCGAACGACACCGCAACGCTGCTGGCGAAAAACAACAGCACACCAGCCAGAGCCAGGTCGTGCTCGCTGATGAACATCAACCTGG
>JAZGCZ010000134.1:0-12869 GCA_036477195.1 Anaerolineales bacterium
TGTCTTGAACGTCCATCAGAGTGACGTGTCCTCCGTGAACCGCTATGGAGGGATTGATCTGACTCACGATGACATCGTTGACCTCGCTTGCGTGCTCATCGTGCCAAAGCGGATTGGGGTTATTGAACTTGAAGCCCGATTCATCGGATTCGTCTACGTAGTCCAACCGTGTGCCGTCCAAATACCGGTTGCTTACCGGGTCCACAAGGACCGTCAACCCGTTGGTCGTGATGACTTCGTCGTCCTGCCGGCGGAGCTCATCTGGAACAAAGCTCAATCGGTAATGAAAATCCGTTTCGGAACGGCCGATGATCTCGGCGCGGAGAGATAGCTCAGGCCGATTGACCTCCTGCAGTCGTTCTTTGATCCTGTCGACAGCCGACTCGCTGATCTCAAACATGGGTAATCATCTTTATTGGGCGCACTATCTGATTATAGTCGGCGCCACATCCGATTGCTCGTCAGGACCAGGTGACAAGCATCAAGGCGCAAGCCTACAAATGCCATAATAGAATGGGAGCAGCCTTGCACAGAAGAGATGAAATGAAGACTCCCCCCGACTACCCGCAATTGGAAGACAACGCGCCGCTGCTGCTCGGCCCGGGACCGAGCAATGTGCCTCCGAGAGTGCTGCAAGCCATGGCGGCTCCCATGATGGGCCATCTGGACCCAACTTTCTTGGAGGCGATGGACCGCATCCAGAACCTGCTGCGGTACACATTCCAGACCGAGAACTCCATTGCAATCCCGGTCACCGGTACAGGAAGCGCGGCAATGGAAACGGCGCTGTCCAACATGATAGAACCCGGAGACCCCGTGCTGGTCTGCGTCAACGGGTTCTTTGGCGAGCGTATCGAAGATATGAGCCACCGCTATCGAGGAGAGGTCGAAACCATTCGCAGGCCGATGGGCGAAGTCTTTTTACTGGAGGAGATTGAGCAAGCCCTCAAATCTCGCCCCGCAAAGGTGGTCGCCATAGTACATGGCGAGACCTCAACTGGTGCGCAGCAGCCGTTGGAAGGGCTCGCAGACTTGGTGCATGCACAAGGCGGTGTGCTGGTGGTTGATGCGGTAGCCACCCTGGGCGGCACCCCAGTATTGGTCGATGAGTGGGACATCGATGTTTGCTATAGCGGCAGCCAGAAGTGCCTGAGCTGCCCGCCGGGGCTGGGCCCGATTACGCTCGGGCCGCGTGCCGAGAAGCGGCTAGCCGAGAGAAAGACCGAGGTCGGCAATTGGTACTTCGACATGAGCGGGATTCAGAAGTACTGGGGCAAGGAGCGTACCTATCATCACACGGCGCCGATTTCCTCCAACCTGGCACTGTACGAAGGGCTGCGCATTGTTGCTGAGGAGGGGTTGGAAGCGCGGTGGGCGCGGCATAAAGCCAGCGCGGAAATGCTCTGGGAGGGCCTGCAGGAACTGGATATGACGATGGTGGTGCCGGAACCTACTCGCATGATCACGGTCACGACGGTAAGGGTTCCGGAGGGGGTCGATGAGGCGGCGGTGCGCGGGCGGTTGAGAGCGGACTACAACATCGCCATCGCCGGCGGATTAGGGGATATGAAAGGCAAGGTGTGGCGAATTGGCTTGATGGGCCACTCGGCACGAGAGCAGAACGTACGGCTTTTGATTGGAGCGCTGGATAAGATTCTGCACGGATAGTGCACGGATAGTGCCCGGTTGGCGACCGGAAAATCCCCTGATGGTGCTCGGCAAGTGCACGGATGGCCACCAAATCCCCCCGGAGGACTTGACAAAAAACCATTAATTAGTACAATTGTTCTAGTACGGTGGGACTACTTAAACACGAATCGGCCACCGGGCCGTAACGAAACACCGCCCCCCACCGGAAAGGAACCCCTATGTTTCACAAAATCACTCTTGTCGGCAATCTCGGCCGCGATCCTGAGATGCGGTATACGCCGAGTGGTCAGGCAGTAACAAATATGTCTGTGGCCACCAACCGGAGCTACACCGACAGCTCGGGCGAGAAAGTGGACGAGACAGTCTGGTTCCGGGTGTCTGTTTGGGGAAAACAGGCGGAATCTGTGCATCAATACCTGCGCAAAGGGCGTCAGGTTCTGGTTGAAGGACGCATGGTGCCGGACGAAAACGGCAACCCTCGCATCTGGAACCGGCAGGATGGATCCCCAGCGGCTTCCTTCGAAGTCAACGCACAGACTGTCCGCTTCTTAGGTGGCCGGGACGATGCGGTGGCCGCGGAGGAGATGGGTCCTGCTACCGAAGAAGAGATCCCCTTCTAAGCACTCTCAATCCAATAAGGCCCTCGAGCTAGTCTCGAGGGCCACCCCCCAAAACGGAGCATTCCGATGCCAGACAAACCCAAAGCCCCTGCTAGCCAGGTGCAGGTCCATGTACCTGCCCAACTGGATCCTACTTACGCAAATTTCGCAATGGTCACGAATTCAGCTTCTGAGATCGTGATGGACTTTGCGCAGGTCATGCCACGTATCCCGCGCGCAAAAGTCAAGGCGCGGGTCGTCATGACCAGCTTAAACGCTAAACTCTTTCTTAGAGCCCTGACCGAACACATCACACGCTTCGAATCCCAGTTCGGGGAAATTAAACTCCCGGAGGGGCCCCATTTGGCAGACCAGCTGTTTAAGGGCGCTCCGCCTGAGGAGCCAGACGACGAGTGAGCGAGCTTAAGGCACTCGACGGAATCGGTGAGCGAATCATTGCCTATCTAGATGGCAAGAATGCTGCGCGTGATCTCGCCTTGCAGCGATCCCGCACCATGATTCGCCACTGCGCAACCGCCATTCGGGCGGCTCATCGAGACGAAAGCGATCTGTCCCAGGAACATCTGGATCAGGCACGGCAGATCAAGGAAGCGCTTAGCGAAGAACTTGAAGCCTATCCGGATCTCTTCCACGCAGGCTACACCCAGGACGCATTCAAGGAATACGCGGAAGCTTCGATCGTCAATGCGTTGTTCGCGGGCGAACCGCTGCCAGACCCGGACGAGCTGAATATTGAGTACGCGGCATATCTGGGAGGTCTTGGCGAAGCGACGGGCGAACTACGACGACGCACATTGGACATACTGCGCAGCAATCAGTCGGGTGAGGCTGAGCGGTTGCTCCAAATGATGGACGAGATCTACGGTTTGCTTGTCACCGTAGACTTTCCTGACGCAATTACCGGCAAACTGCGCAGGCTCACGGATGTGGTCCGCGGAATAGTGGAGCGAACGCGGGGAGATCTCACCACGAGCCTGCGGCAGGACGATTTGAAATCCGCTTTACAGGCGATGCAGGATCGGCTAAGCGAGGAATCTTAGTGGGCAGCTCCGCAGGCAAATCCGGCTCCAAACTACGACCGCCTGAGCACTTTGCTGTACTCGCCAACCCGCAGATCGAGGAGGCTGTTCGGCTGGCAAAGACCATTGCTCAGCACCTTGAGGGCGAAGCGTATTGGGGACCATTGAACGACGATCAGCTTCGCAATCGGATAACGCGGGAGCCTGTGGATCTCTGTATCGCGCTGGGCGGAGATGGAACCATGCTGAGGGTCGGGCATCTGTGTGCACCGCTAAGAATCCCAATCCTCGGTATCAATTTAGGTCGATTTGGGTTCCTCACCGAGGTGCGCAAGCAGGATTGGGAGCAGGCCCTAGCCAAGGTAGCGGCTGGGGATTATTGGTTGGAGGAGCGCATGATGCTCCGCGCGGATCATCTGCGTGCCGATAAAAAACTTGGCTCATGGGAGGTTTTGAACGAGTGTTTTATTGGCCGAGGGGAACTCGTGCGGCCGGTAGATTTGGTAACGGAGATTGATGGGCGATACCTGACCACCTATGTGGCAGATGGCCTCATCGTGGCGACCCCCACCGGATCCACCGCTTACGCACTAGCCGCAGGGGGTCCGATTCTTCCGCCGGAACTTCGTAATGTCGTGATTGTGCCGGTGGCGCCCCACCTTTCCGTCGATCGAGCAATTGTCTTGCACAAAGGCTCGTCGGTCCGGGTTGAAGTGAGGACCGATCACCAGGCGATCTTAAGCGTGGATGGCGGAGAGCCAGTTGTGCTCAAAGATCGGGATCGCGTCGAACTCCGAGCAGCAGAGAATGTTGTAAATTTCGCCCGACTTCAGGATCCGGGTTACTTCTATCGCAACCTGACCTCCCGCATGAATCAAAATTCAATAATGAGCAAGGACTAGTGACCGAAGTGGGATCCGTATTTGAATGCTCACCCAATTAAGCATCACCAACTTCGCCATTATTCAGGCGCTGGAGATTGATCTCGGGCCAGGTTTCACGGTGCTTACCGGCGAGACAGGGGCGGGGAAATCCATCATCATTGACGCGGTTGAGCTGCTGCTCGGCGGAAGGGCAGACGCAGCGATGCTTCGGAAAGGAGCCGACCTGGCGCTAGTTGAGGGAGTTTTTGAGGTGGAGCCAGGCGATCTTACCGAAGCGAACGCGCTGCTTGAGGGTGAGCAGCTCATTGATGATCCGCGGGTGATTGTTCTGGCTAGAGAGATACGCCGCGAGGGCCGGAACTTGTGCCGCATCAACGGGCGGGTGGTTAGCCTGGCTCTGCTCAGATCGGTTGGGGAATGGCTGGTGGACGTCCATGGCCAATCGGAGCACCTCAGCTTGCTTAGAGTGCGTGAACATCTTCCGCTATTGGATAGATTTGCCCACTCCGAGTCGGACGAATACTCTGAAGCCTACCGCCGAATTTCAGCAGCACGTATCGAGAGAGATGAGCTGGAGAATGCGGAGCGTGAATTCGCTCGGCGCGAGGACCTGCTTCGCTATCAGATTGAGGAGATTGAAACCTCACGCCTTACACAAGGAGAGGTGCCTCAACTGGAGGCGGAACGCGACCGCCTGGCAAATGCAGAGAAACTTGCGGGCCTAGCGCTCAACGCGCGAGGCGCGCTAGAGGATATAGGCGGCGATGGGATCTCCGCCGAGCAAAAACTCGCCGAAGCATCGGCGGCGCTGATAAGCCTAGCTGAGATCGATCCAGCTATGGCGAGTACCAGCCAGAGCGCCCAGGGCTTAACCGAGGAAATCAGTCAATTGGTGATAGAGCTGAGGACCTATCTTGAACAGGTTCATCCCGACCCCGTGCGGCTGGATGAGGTTGAGGCACGACTGGGCCTGATCCACGACCTTAGGCGCAAGTACGGGGACGATGTGGAGGCCATACTCCTGTATGCGGCTAACGCAAGTGAGGAATTGGAGAGCATCATTCACTCGGAAGAGCGCCTTGAAGCGCTGAAGGCGGAAGAATCCGAATTATTGACCCATCTGGCTGCGCTTGGTAGGGCGCTATCGGAGACGCGTCATATTGCTGCGAAGGAATTGTCGGCAAGGATAGTAGATCATTTAGCTGAACTCAGCATGGAGGGGGCCCAATTCGCGGTCGAAATTGAGTGGAAAAACGATCCCAACGGGGTCTTGATCGAGGGTGAGCGAGTGGCCTTTGGCCCGCATGGATTAGACCAGGTAGAGTTTCTTATCGCGCCAAATCCCGGGGAAGGCTTGAAGCCTTTGGCTAAGGCAGCCTCCGGAGGAGAGACATCTCGACTGATGCTGGGGCTCAAGAGCGTGCTAGCGGGCGCCGATCGTCGACCTACTTTGATATTTGACGAGATCGATCAAGGAATCGGGGGACGGATCGGAACGGTGGTTGGCTCGAAACTCAAAGACCTTTCCCAGAGTCACCAAGTGTTATGTGTGACTCACTTGCCTCAGCTGGCCGCGCATGCCGATCGGCATTATCAGGTGGAGAAGTATGTGGAGGATGGCCGGACGCTGGCCAGAGTATCATCACTAGAACGCGAAGCGCGATTGATTGAGCTTGCAGAGATGCTAGGCGATACTAGTGATGCCAATCGGCAGTCGGCCGCAGCGCTGTTAGAGGGCGCCGCCCCTATGTAGAGGTAGCAGGCACGGGCTTTGGATGGAGGTTGGCATACCCTGTTCCCGAGAATAGGGCTGGATGCATAAAAAAAGCCCCGCAAACGACTGCGGGGCTTTGATTTTCGATTTGGATAGTGTCGCTAGGCGGAAACTTCCTCTTCGATCTCCACCGGTGTGCTGCCTTCCGGGCGGTGGAAAACGACTCCCTCATCTGCGATGTGATCGACTATCACGGTGTCGCCATCCTGGAATTCTCCCCGAAGGATCTTGATGGAGAGCGGGCTCTCGATGAACTTCTGCAAGGCACGCTGCAAGGGCCGGGCTCCGAAGGCTGGATCGTAGCCTTCTTTGGCCAACCAGGTTCGGGCGGCGGGTGATAGTTCCACGTTCAGTCCGTGCTCGGCTAGCCGCTCGCTTACCTTATGCATCTGCAAGTCGACGATCTGCTCCATCTGCTCCGTGGACAGAGTGGAGAAAATGATGATCTCGTCGATGCGGTTCAGGAATTCTGGGCGGAAGGTGTCCTTGAGCGCCTTTTCGATCTTTTCATCAGATTCGGCCTTTTCCGATCCTTCACCCCCGCTGCGGAAACCCAGCGTTCCGGCGTGCATGACAAATTGCGTGCCCAAGTTGGAGGTCATGATAAGCACCGTATTTCGGAAATCGACCACCCGTCCCTGGCCATCTGTCAGGCGTCCATCGTCCAGTATTTGGAGCAGCGCGTTCCACACCTCGGGATGCGCCTTCTCAATCTCGTCGAAGAGGATCACACGATACGGTCGACGGCGAACGGCTTCTGTTAGCTGCCCGCCTTCCTCGTAGCCCACGTACCCCGGCGGCGCACCGAATAGCCGTGAGACGGTGTGCTGCTCGCGGTATTCACTCATATCGATACGCACCAGGGCGTCCTCATCTTCGAACATGAACTCAGCAAGTGCCTTGGCCATCTCTGTCTTGCCGACACCGGAGGAGCCCAGGAAAATGAAGGACCCAATCGGCCGTCTGGGGTCTTTAAGACCCGCGCGAGCGCGCCGTATGGCATCCGCCAGAGCACTGATAGGTTCGTCCTGCCCAATGATGCGCTCGGATAGGCGCTCCTCCATCTGAAGCAGTTTCTCGGCCTCGGTCTCCAGCATGCTGCTGACCGGGATGCCGGTCCACATGTGCACGACCTCGGCGATATCGTCTTCATCTACGATCTCGTCCAACTGGTGTTCGGCCTCCCAGGCGTCTCGCATTTCTCTGAACTGTGCTTCCAGTTGAAGACGCTCGGACTTCTTTTCGGCCGCGCGCTCGTAGTCGCGCTCCAGGCCTGCTTGCTCTTCTTCGGCCATGAGCCGATCGAGATCGCTCTTCATCTCCTTGAGATCTGGAGGAAGAGAGTAGAGCGCCACCCGTAGCTTTGCGGCAGCTTCGTCCATGAGGTCGATGGCCTTGTCAGGCAAGGATCGATCCGTGACGTAGCGTTGCGACAGTCGCGCCGCCGCCACCAGTGCCTCGTCGGAGTACCGGACCTTGTGATGGGCCTCGTACCGATCGCGCAGACCGTGCAGCATGGCGATAGTCTCTTCAATATTGGGTTCCTCGACATAGACCGGAGCGAACCTTCGCTCCAGGGCGGCGTCCTTTTCGATGTACTTGTGATACTCGTCTAAGGTGGTGGCGCCGATAGCCTGCAGCTCACCGCGTGCCAGCGCCGGCTTGAGCATGTTGGCCGCGTCCATAGCACCCTGAGCTGCCCCAGCGCCGACGACTGTGTGCAATTCGTCGATCATCAGGATGATCTCCCCCTCGGCGCGCTGAATCTCCTCGATGGCGGCTTTCAAACGCTCTTCGAATTCGCCGCGGAATCGGGATCCGGCGATCATGGCGCCTAGGTCAAGCGCAACAACCTGCTTCCCGCTGAGTATCTCGGGAATATCGTTGTTGATGATTTTCAACGCCAGCCCTTCCACAATGGCGGTCTTTCCTACGCCGGCTTCCCCAATCAGCACTGGATTGTTCTTTGTACGGCGCGAAAGGATCTGGATCACTCTCAGGATCTCCTGATCGCGGCCGATCACCGGATCGAGTTTGCCTTCTTTGGCGAGGGTTGTGAGGTTGCGAGAATACTTCTCTAGCGTGCGGTAGCGGGATTCGGCCTTGCGGTCGGTGACCCGCTGTCCGCCACGGATATCCTTGACGGCATCCTGGATCCGCTCCTTGGTGATGCCTTCTTCATTGAGCAGTCGCGAGATAGCTGTATTCCGCTCGGAGAGGATGGCCAGGAAGATATGCTCGGTCGAGATGAACTCGTCGTCGAGGCGATTAGCCTCTTCGTTGGCCATGTCTACCACGCGCTTGACCCGCGGCGTAATGAAGATCTGGCCCGCGCCTCCCCCGTAGATGTTGGCTTTCGGGCTGGCTCGTAATTGCTGATCGATTCGGTCCGTCAGGGTCTCGATATCGACCTTGAGATTCTCGAGGATCTGCGTAATAACTCCCTGTGGCTGCTCAATCAGTGCCAGCAGGATGTGCTCTGTATCGATTTGATTGTGACCATAGCGCTGGATAATCTCTGCCGCGCGCTGCGCGGCGTCTTGCGCCCGCTCCGTGAAGCGGTCGAATCGCATCATTTGTGAATCCTCCTAACACGCTTTCGCACGTTCGGTCGATTATAGCATTCGGGCCTTTTTGGGGCTTCCAATGGCCATAAGAAATATGTATGAATCATCCGCACCAGATTCTGATGATAGAAAATCGGGTGCTGTGCAGATGAAAAACAGAATTAAGGTAGGGGCGTGAGGATTATGTCAAGCGTTCTTCCGCAGAACCGCCACAGCGGTCCCATCTCCAGCTGGAAATATTGTTGATACGAAGCGGTCGTCGCTCGCAAGGCGTTCGTTGAAGAGACGGATGGCAGCTAATCCGGGATCTGAATTGCTCGGATCAACGATCGTTCCAAAACCGAAGGCGTTATGCCCGGCCACAATCCCCCTGGAACGTAAATTGGCTTCTGCCCAATCCAGATAAGCCGGGTATCCCTCCTTCTCGGCATCGATAAAAACGAACTCGAAGGGCCCTTCGTTGGCCAAATCCTGTAGCAAATCATGGGCGTCACCAACGCGCAGGTCGACCTTATCAGCTACTCCGGCCATCTCAAAGTGATCCGCAGCGACTGCCGCATGCTCCTCAGACAGTTCAAGTGTTATCAGCTTGCCGCCAGCCGGCAATCCGCGGGCGATCCAGACACCGCTGTACCCGCCCAGGGTGCCAATCTCGACTGCCATTCGAGCACCGCTTGCGGCCACAATGAACTGGAGGAAGCGCCCCTCCTCCGGCCTAACCGTGATTTCCGGCAAACCACGCCGTGGGATTTCAGATCGTATGGTTGACAGTATCTCGTCTTCGGCCGAGAACGTATTTCGGACGTAGTTCTCAAGGGCTTCGTTATAAATCGGCATATGCAGCTCCTCACCATTAATAAAGCTCGGTATTAAGAGACTTCTTCCAAGAAATCAACGAGATTATAGCTGCCGTGATCGGTACAATCTCTGAGTATGCTGTCCGATAATCTTCTTGCTTGGTACGCAGAGCATGGGCGTGATCTGCCGTGGCGACGAACACGCGATCCATACTCGATTTGGGTATCGGAGATCATGCTTCAGCAGACACAGGTTGAGACGGTTCTTCCCTACTACGCGCGTTTCATGACGCGCTATCCAACTACTGAGGCGCTGGCCGAAGCGCCGCTGGAAGAGGTGCTCAAGGTATGGGAGGGCCTGGGATATTACGCGCGCGCCCGCAACCTCCACCGAGCCTCACGGATTGTTGTCGACCACTTTGACGGGGATCTGCCCGCATCCGAGCAGGAGCTGGCCGCGCTGCCTGGAATTGGCCGCTACACGGCTGATGCCTTGGGGGCTATTGTTTTCCATCGAGACACGCTTGCTCTGGAAGGCAATCTGCGGCGGGTACTCACGCGCCTCTTCGACCTCCACATGGACCCCCGGCGTCCGGAAGGTGAAAGAGAACTTCGGCAGCGCGGCATGACTATCCTGCCGGCGGGAAGGGCCTCGGAGTTCAACCAAGCTTTGATGGACCTGGGAGCGCTTGTATGTACCCCTCGATCGCCTGCCTGCGACGCGTGTCCGCTTGCGGCCGATTGTCTCGCATTCCAAAACGGCACCCAGGAAGAGCTGCCCAACCGTCAGCCCAGAGGGCCGCTACCCCTTCGGCAAGCGGTAGCAGCGGTCATCCAGGAGGGCGAAAAATTGCTGATTTTTCGCCGGCCAGAAAGCGGTCTCTTGGGCGGCCTCTGGGGCTTTCCAAGCGGATACATAGAGACAGGTGAGTCGAACCAGCCAGCCCTCCGAAGAGTAGTTAAGGAACAGCTGGGTCTGGAGATCGAGGTCGAACTACCATTGTCGCCTTTGGCCCACACCTACACTCACTTTCGCGTTGAATTGCAGCCCTTCACCTGCAAGGTGCGATCGAAAAGCGGCTACTTACGAGAGCGGGAAAATGTCCGCTGGGTGAAGGGGTATGATCTGGAATTTGTTCCAATGGGTAAGCTGGATCGCATGCTGGCAGGCGAACTAGAGCAACCTGATCTTCCCCTGCGTAGGCGCAGCTAGGGTTTCGAATTTTACGGCGATATTTGGTGCACACAGGGTGTGGGTGATACAATCCGCAGACACTTTTTGGAAGGCAAATTGAGAAAAAAGCACCTGCTTCCCGCGCTAGTCCTCGGTGGCCTACTAATCGCCGCTTGCGGCTCCATTAGTCAGACGATTCGGGTACCTCAAAGTCCATTGCTCGCGGCACTTGAGCGCAAGAGCGGCTTGATCGCCTATCTTGGCCCTGACGGTAACATTTACACCATCGATCAGGCCGGCGGGAAAATGAACATGGTAACCGAAGACGCGCATGGCGCCGAGGGCGGCGTGCGTCGCTTTTACGATTTTCCAGCGTGGTCGCAGGAAGACAATAAATTGGCCTTCGTGGGCCTGGATATCCAGGAGAACGGCAGCGCAACAGCCAGAATATTTGCTACGGATAAGAAGGCAGAAGGGGCCCGCGAGATTTACACAAGCGAATCCCACGTCCCATTTTTCCTTTATTGGTCCCCGAACGGAGAATGGGTGAGCTTCTTGAGCACTACTCAGGGTTCCACCACTATGGCGATGCAGATCGCGCCGGTGGAAGGGGGCGAGAGCTCCGTCGTAGACACGGGAAGGCCTTATTACTGGGCATGGTCTCCTCAGGGGACAGAAGTGATTGTTCACGCCGGCGGCTCGGTGGCCGTCAATCCGAGCGGCGCGCGGCTCTCGCTGGTCAAAATGGAGCCGGCCATCCGCGAGACAGGCTTGGGGATCCAACCCACAAACTTCCAAGCACCTGTCTACTCGCCAGATGGGGAATACGTGCTGCTCGCAGCCGCCGCTGGCGCCCAGCAACAGCTTATCTTGACCGATTCATCGGGCCGTCTGCAGAGGGTGCTTGTAGATTATGAGGGGAATATCGCATTCGACTGGGCTCCCAAGGGCAACTTTGCGGCGTATCTGACCTCTGAACCCAACAGCCAGGCGCTGGTTGGGGATTTGACCTTCCTGGACCTACGAAAACCGAACGACCCGAAGTTCATCACTACCGAGGCCACTGATGTCATGGGATTCTTCTGGGCCCCGGACGGAAAAAAACTGGCATTCTTCGTACCGCTGGTCGTGTCTGAGGCAGCGGAGGGTGAAGAACAAACGGCTGAAAACACTCGTTTCTTGCTCGAACTCTACATCGCGGAGCCGAAGACCGGAGATTTTAAGCGAATCGCAGCTTTCCAGCCCACTCCCACTTTTCTGAACATCTTTCCCTTCTTTGATCAATACCAGCGTTCGGTGACGATATGGTCCCCAAACAGCAGATACATCGTAGTGTCAGCTGTGGCAAGCGAGGAGGTTCAAGGACTATTTATTGTGCCAGCCTCGGGAGATTTTGAGCCTAGGTTCCTGACTGAAGGACGCCTCGGCTTCTGGTCCTGGAACTGAAGGCAAGCAAAGGCAACTACAGAAAACTGAAGATCGCCTCGGCTTCAAGCCCTGGGATTGAGAGCTAAACAAAAAAGGGAGGCCATTTGCGGCCTCCCTCTTGATTCTCGTGGGGCGGGATTTTATTACTTCTTGCTCTTACTCTTTCGCTTTGTGCGCTTCTTTTCCTCTTCGGACGACAATGCCGCCTTGGGAGCAGGTGCCGGGACCTTCTCTTCCGCAGGCAATTGCTCGCGGCGCTGATAGGCAAGCCCGCTCGGATTAACCCCTAATTGCTCGAGCACACTCTCCATTTCCAAACCTTCGTCCATGGCAAGCTGAAGGCTATTTTTGCCCAGGATCTCAAGAACCTCAACATTGGAGAGCTCCTGTTTCTCAATCAGAGCCTCTACTATCGCTTCCACCTCATCGGCATGTTGAACGAGCATTTGCTCTACCTGATCCTCCAGCTGCGTCCATACCTTCTCCACGCGCTCATCGGAAAAGCGAAGCTCCTTAACGTCTCGGTGAAGCTCAGAGACTGGTGGCCCAAAGAAGCCCAGCACGGCAAGCTGCCTAAACTGCATACGAGCACTCTGGTAATCTGCGTATGCGCCCGTCCAGAACTCTCCCATGAAGAGCTTCACGCCGATATGTCCAGCAAGAGACACCATGATATCGGCCAAGATTCGGCGAAGTGGCTGGCCATAGATCTCAACCGTATCAACCGGCAGCACATACCCCATGAGTCCTTTTGCCCGGCGGACAATACTTACCCGCGATATGCGCTGATCGGGCATGGCATAGTGCTGGATGACCGCATGCCCCGCCTCATGGTATGCGATCTGCCGCATCTGCAGCGGGTCCATTTCGCGAATCGGGTTGGCCATTCCGACGATCTGCTCCTGGATAGATTGATCGACATCAGTTTGGATGACGCGGTCGCGGCCCTCAAAGAG
>JAZGCZ010000135.1:0-19043 GCA_036477195.1 Anaerolineales bacterium
GCGAGCTCAGCGAGCAGCGGACCGGATTGGTCCTCCCGTTCACCCATTGCCGATCGATCGGAGATCGTCAGAATACCCACCCGCATAGACTACTCGGTTTCCCTACCCACCAACTGCTTCCAATCCCCGTGAATCCCGTCTTCGGTAACGCCAAAGTAGAGACGCGTGGAACCATTTTCAGTTTGCATCAGGTCATAGCGCCGGCTCTTTCCTCTGCCCCGCGTACGGAGCATCCCCAGTTCTCCGTCCCATGAGGAAGCTGCCTTTCGCACGTCCTTCGGCAGTTTCAGGTACTGCGTAATGGCGTAGTGCCAGAGTCTGCGGGCCGAGGTCTCGGTCACATTTTTCACCATATTGCCGTTTCGGAGGTCTCGCACCGTGAAGTATTGAACGCCTTCCCGCTCTTCAACGGCCACGATCTCGACTCCGGTCTTCGGGGCTGGAATTCCTGATACCATCGGCTGATCCCGACCAGCAGCCCCCTCCGTCGGATCCCGACCAACAGCCACCGCGGACGGATCCCGACCCATATCGGCCGCCAGCCGGCTTCTAACAACTTCTCCGACCTCAGCACGGCGCTGAACCATCTGTACAATTTCGTCTCGCACGGCGAGGCCTGTTTCAGCCTCTTCGCGCACATAAATCTTGTTGTCGTCAACTGCGTACGGCGGATCGTCTCCTCTTGGTACCAGAACTCGAATTACAGATACGCCCTGCGTCACCTGCGCATCCACCTGGACTTTGAGCGGCGGGCTGATTCGATTGCTGATCTCACGCCGAAGCTTGCTGACTGAGGCGGAGGAGTTGCTGATGCCAGCTGGCTTCCCTTTCCGGTTTGGGTCGATGCCGACATAGATCGTTCCACCATTTGTATTGGCAAATGCACACACGTCAGCGATGATGGCGTAGAGATTTCCACCGCGCACAGTCATGCTCGAGTGAAAGTCCTGCATGATCGAGGAGCCCTCTTCGATTGCGGGTTGAATGAAATCAAATTCCCCCTCACGCTGCTCTACATGCGGCCGAGTACGTGCGAAATCGTTGCCCTCCAAAAGCTCCTTGATGGCCTCAAAAGAAACCTCGGGTAAGAACATCTCGGTAGCTCGCCCCCCCACCCCAAATTTTTTATTGCTGTTCGTATCGGCAGTCAAACCATGGGCATCCGAACCCTGGATGCAGTGCATTCGCCGCGGGTATTCTGGCTTGGTACCGTTGAAGAATGCGGCTGTCGAGCGCCGGGCTTTTGTTTCAAGGTCGGTAACCTCCAACGCATGGAGATTGGAATCTTGGGTGTAAGCGATCTTCGTTTGGCCCCCAATGGGAAATCCGCGCATGGCGACGCCATTGCTGGAATTCGCGTGGGCCGCGATTGCCAATCCACCGGCTTCGTTGATGATCTGGTAGGCGGCTAACACATCGCTAGAGGCTCCGATGTTAGAGGCTCCGTTGTCAATTTCGCCAGGCGGGATATTGAGCGACAGCAACAAGTGTTCAAGCTCTCTCACTGGCTTATCGGGTGGAAAGATCCCAAGTACATGGAACCCGAACGTAGCCGTGAACTCGAAGGCTGGAAGCACCAGCAGCTCATCCAGGAGCTGACGGTATTCAGCCAGACGCTCCTTCTCGTCCTTCCGAATGCGATCCAGTTCCTCCAACATCGTCAAACGCTGAATCTCCTCCTGCATGCTCCGGATTCCAGCGACCGTGTTGTGGTCCGAATAGGCAATTACCTGCAATCTGCGGGCCTTCGCGGTGCGCAGAATATCCAAATACGAAATTTCCGGCTCCCGGTAGTCGGTGGAAGCCGGAGTATGTAGGTGTAAATCAACTACGATCCAACTACGCTCTTGTTTCAAACTCGTTCTCCTCGTGAGATTACTCCAAATTCTCTCTAATCATACTGAGTAGGTCTGGTGGTGAATATGGCTTGAGCATAAACCCGTTTGCGCCAGCCTCCAAACATTGGTCCTCAACGTCCATGCCAGAGGTCATAATGACAGGAAGCTTCGAGAATTCCGAGGAGGATCGCACCTTGCGCAACAGCTCAATGCCATCGCCGTTGGTGAGGAATACATCCATGATCAGCAGGTCCGGCTGGTCGTTGCGTAAGTTCTGCTCCAAGTCACCGGCCTGCGTTGTGGGGATTACTTCAAATCCGTCCAGCTCAAGAAGTGTCGCAAGCAAGGAGACCATCGTACGGTCGTCTTCCACGATTAAAACTTTTGGCATGGTAATCGAACTAGCTCGGGGCACCAACAGGTTCTTGAGATCCCGACTTCTTGCTAGGAGGCACCTTTTTCTTCGGCTTAGTGCGGGGCTTGGCCTTAGCTTTCGCAAGGGGCTTTTTCTTCTTAGCCTTCGAAGGTGATTTCTTCTTAGTCTTCGTCGTCGCTACCGGTTTGTCTTCTAACGCGGCGCTGAGCACGTCATTAACCGTATCGACAAGAACGAAATCAATTACCTCTTTGATCTCGTCTGGCACATCCTCCAAATCAACTTCATTTCGCTTAGGAATTATGATCGTCTTTAGCCCCGCGCGATGCGCCGCCAGCACCTTTTCCTTCAAGCCCCCAATAGGAAGCACCTTGCCCCGCAATGTAATCTCGCCTGTCATTGCCACGCTGCTGCGAACGGCCTTCCCGGTCGCAAGTGAGGCAAGCGCGGAGGCCATCGTGATCCCTGCAGAGGGACCATCCTTCGGCTGTGAACCCGCAGGAATATGCAGATGAATGTCGTTTTCGCTCCAATACGAATCCTTGATGCCGAGGCTTCCTGAAACTGAGCGAACGTAGGAGAGGGCCGCCTGAGCGGACTCCTTCATGACATCTCCAAGTGAACCCGTAAGCTTAAATTCCTTGCCGCCCCGCATCGCCGTGGCCTCGATGAATAAGATATCCCCCCCCGTCTGGGTCCAGGCCAACCCAGTCGCAACGCCGGGAATTCGAGTTCGGTCGGCAATTTCCTCCGGTCCCAGATAACGAGGTTTGCCGAGCAGCTCTGTCACTACGGCCGGCGTCACCCTCTTCTTTTTGATCTTCCCCGAAGCCACCTGCGTTACCACTTTGCGGGTAACGCGGCCAATCTCGCGCTCGAGGTTACGTACCCCGGCTTCGCGAGTGTACGAATGAATCAGCTCCCGGATCGCAGGTTCAGTGAACGAGATTTCGCTCTCTCGCAAGCTATTTTCCCGTATCTGTCTTGGGATCAGGTAGTTCTTGGCGATGATGGCTTTCTCACCCTCGGTGTATCCCGAAAGCCGAATGACCTCCATCCGATCCAGCAAGGGAGGCGGAATTGTATCGAGCCAATTGGCGGTGGTAATAAACATGACCTTCGAAAGGTCGTAGGCCACTTCCATATAGTGGTCCCGAAACTCGGAATTTTGTTCGGGATCCAATACCTCCAACAGCGCGGAGGCCGGGTCGCCTCGGAAATCGCGCCCGAGCTTGTCGATCTCATCCATCATGAATACTGGATTGCGGGACTCCACGCGTCGAAGCGCTTGCAGGATCCGTCCGGGGAGGGCGCCGATATACGTGCGCCGGTGTCCACGGATTTCGGCTTCATCGTGGACTCCCCCCAGCGAAATGCGGATAAATTCGCGACCGGTTGCCCGCGCGATCGATCTCCCAAGGGATGTTTTGCCAACGCCCGGAGGGCCTACAAAGCACAATATGGCGCCTTCACGCTCGCGTCGAATCTCGTCCTGCACCGATTCTTCCGTACTGTCCTTGCGCTCCAATTTGAGCTTCCGAACCGCCAGGTACTCGAGAATCCGCTCTTTGACGTCTTCCAACCCATAGTGGTCCTCGTCCAGAACCTTACTCGCATGTTCCAGATCGAGATTGTCTTCGGTTTCTTTGCTCCAGGGCAAAGAAACCATCCAGTCCAGATAGGTTCGGATGACACCAAACTCTGCCGCTGCCGTGGGAAGCTTGGCCAGCCGGTCTAGCTCTCGTTTGGCCTGTTTCTCAGCCTCCTCCGGTAGCTTGGCCTTCTCGATTTTTTCCTTGAGTTCCTCTACTTCTGCGGCCTGCTCATCGACCTCTCCCAGCTCACGCTGGATGGCCTTCAATTGCTCTCGCAGGAAGTACTCACGCTGAACCTTTTCGATTTCATCGCGCGCCTCATCCTGAATCTGCTGACCCAGTGCCAGAACTTCAATCTCGCGACTGAGCAACGCATTCAATTGCTGAAGTTTGTTGGTTGTCGAATCTTCCTCGAGAAGCTCCTGTGCTACTTCGAGTTCCATTCGCTGGTAATTAGCAATCGTATAGGCGACCTGAAGCGGGTCATCCTGAAGAAGTACGCTCGCGACTACCTCCCGAGGAAGCGAGGGAGCCAGTTCTGCTACCTCTTGGAACATATCCGAGGCAGCCCGCATCTGCGCCTCAATTTCGACTCCCTCCTCAACCTCTTCCGGCCAGAGCAAAATACTGGCACGAAGATAGGGCTCTAGGGCGCTGAATTCTCCCAGCTCAAATCGGGCCAGGCCCTGCACGATCATACGGATGGTCCCATCTGGTGCGCGGAAAAGCCGCTGCACATTGGCAACCGTCCCGTATTCGTACAAATCTTCAGGTCCTGGCAGCTCCAGCTCAGGCTTACGAGAAGCAACCAAACCAATCAAACGATCCTTGGCTGCCACATCGTCGACCAAGCGAATGGATCGCGGCTGGCCGATTGTCAGAGGAACGACTGTAAGTGGATAAACCACAACGCCCCGTAGCGGAAGGATAGGTAGCTCCTCCGGAATGCTAAGCAGGTCTAACTCGGGAATTTCCCCGCCCGGCGCGGTGCTCTCGTCGCGCACGACGATGTGCGATTCTGTGGTCTCTTCCGTTTCGTCTAAGGGATCTTTGCGGTCTGGATCGTCCATTGAGGATCTCTACTCGATCGAAATCAATTTGGGTTGTGCCTTCGGAAGCTCCACCCGAAGGAAGCCATCAACATATGAAGCCTCGATATCCGGGACTTTTACCGGATCCGGAATCTGAACTGCGGTTTCGAAATCCCCATAGCCAATTTCCATCTGATGGTAGGCCTTCTCGGAGCCTTCGTCGCTCCGCACACCTCGAATAATAAGCGCCTGCTTATCGAAAGTCACTGAAAAGTCGGCGCCTCGCATCCCGGCGATCTCCACACGAACATGGTAGTTTTGGTCCGTCTCGAACAAGTCAGTTGGCGGCCGCCAAGTGTGCGTTCTTCGTTTGATACCCCAAAAAGAGTCGTGCTCGGAGCTGGGAGGCCACGAGTCCTCGTCGGAGGCTTTGAGTTGAATAAGTACGCTTTCCGTCATGGTTCCCTCATATGGTTTCAAACGATGTGTGCAGTTATGTCTATTTGCGGTCGAGCCACCCATTCTACCATTCTCAACTTCTTGGCGCACTTTAGCAAAAGTGTTGTGCGGTCCGGATATTGCTTGTAGAATGCTCATAGGCTATCACCTAGCCAGTGCACCGTGGATGGGTGCTGAATTCGGGGCTCACAAGGGCTCTGCACCCGATCGGAAATTCAACAGGAAAACCCCGCCCTGGGAGAAAAGAAGAATGACACTCTCTGAAACATTGAGCCAAGTCGAATTGTTTGAAGGGCTAGAACCTGACGAGCTCGAACAAATAGCGGGCATCTGCGAAGAGCGAACATTCGATTCGGGCCATGTCGTCGCAAAGCAAGGAGACACCGGGGACGAACTATTCATAATCTGGGAAGGCTTGGTGGAGGTCGTTCATGAAGAAACTCCCGAAGACTCTACCCCGAGAACAGTCGTCAATCTTGGTCAGGGACAAGTTTTCGGAGAGATGGCCCTGGTTGATTTCGGACCTCGCTCAGCCACGGTACGAGTGATTTCCGAAAGTGCCACTGTGCAAGCTATTCCTCGTGAGGCGTTTCTCGAGATGTGCGAATTACACAATCATCTAGGCTATGTCGTAATGCGAAATATGGCCGCGGATTTGTCTTTCAAGCTTCGCCACCAGCATCTTATCGGGCGCTAATTATGACGACAATTTATAAGGTCAGCTACGTAGTGCAGGGGGGCGACCACCCTGGCGCAATAGTTAATGAAGAGAAAAAGCCGGAATTAGGGCAGAAGGTCACTCTGGGGAGCAATGAATTCGAGGTCGTTGAAGTTGTTGATCTTATGCCGGCCCGCGGGGATTTCAGCTTCCTTCACGTAACAGTCAAGGCGATCTAACACTCCTCTCACCATCGTGCGCGATCCCTGGCAGATGAACGGTCGGGAGGTTCAAATTTTGATTGCGTTCAGTCCCTGGCAGATGAATGGTCGGGGTTATTGAAGATGGGTCTTTGGCTGAGTTTCGTTTGAGACCGTAAGGTTACGGACTCCCAAGCAGTGCCATTGCAATTCGAGGGGTCACAAACACCTCAATCGCCGCCGCGGCAATGATCAAGGGGATGACAATAGCGAACGAGAGGCGAGCCCACTTCCCGAGGGCGATCAGCCAACTAGCTCCAAGTGACGAGCCCTTGGGCAGGCTCAATGCAGCAAGGCCGAGCTGCAATATTGCGGCCCCCGCGATAATGGCCGCCGGAATCTCCAACATTCCATGCGGCAGCACCAAAGCCCCAATGAGATAGGTAGTGTCCGCCCCAGCCAGAGCAAAATTGCCGGCTAGAAAGCCAACAATCCCGACAGGAACCATCAGAATCAGGATTCCTACAATTCCCAGGCTAAATGCTCCCAACAGACTAGTGATAGCCAGGGCGCGCAGATTGTTGACTACGATCCATGCCCAACCTCTCGCGGACATGAACCCAAGGTTTGACAGCTCGTTGGTCAGCGCCGAACCAATCTGATCCTGAGCGAACAGCTGCTCCGGCAAGGTGAAGGTGGAGGCGCTCCTAAACCCAATGACGTAAGCCGCGATCATTGCGATGGTCATAATAATGAGCGGCACGCGCATCTCAACCAACGTTTGAGTAATCGTTTCGCGATACCAGATTAAGGGCGATCTGGTCTTGTCTCGGAAACCCTCCCAGAACTGGCCTGCCCCCCATTTGACATTGAGGCTGTCGAATTCTCTCCCTAGTAACTCCTCGCGATTGAACAAGTGCAGCCCCATGCGCCCCAAAACAACTGAAACAAGTATCAAGGCCGCCACGATCCACCACAGGACGAAATAGCGACCCCAGAACATGATCAGGCTTTCGACGATGATTAGCTGGGCTGCCGGGATGATAATGAAGGACGCCAACAGGTTGGCACTCCGCACGGAAGTGGTTTGAGTGGAAATGACGACCGCCGCGGTAACCATCAACAGAGCCTGCGCGGCGGTGAGCAGCAGCACTTGTGTCAATAGTTGTGGTGTCGGGGTCCACCCTAGCCGCCATAAGAGACCAACCAGGTACACGAAAATTCCCAAATATGCCGCCCCCATCGGAACAAAAAGCGAAGCGAAAATCTTGCCGAAGTACAACTGTGCGTCCGTCAGCGGCGTTGCGAGAAGCGGTTCAAGCGAGAGACGCTCCCGCTCACCAGCGAAACTCTCCAGAGCAATTACCAACGCAATGGAAATGGGAAAGAATCCCACGATCATTAGTAGAAAAGGAATCAGCCGGTCGCCAATAATCGGTGCCCCGTACTGCTCGACAAAATTAACGGCGGTTTGGGCCGTAAAATTCATCAGTATGGGAAAGAATAAGGTCAGAATGATGATCGGGGTCAGGATCCGCCAATCGCGGAGCTGGTCTCGAATCTCGCGCTTGGCGACAATCAGGGTCCCGGGAAGATCGCGCGCTAAGCCCAAATTCATTTCTTGGCCTCCAGCTGCATAACTGACAGGTACGCCTCTTCAAGGCTGCGCTTGACCTCCGAAAGCGTAACGACGCGCACGCCCGCGGCCGCCATTCTTTCAATGATTACGGGATTAACCCGTTCGGGGTCGGGCGCTTGGAAGCGCAACCAGTCAGGTCCGCGCTCTCTAATATGGACCTCCTCCGGCAACAGATCCACCGCTCCATTGAGCTCACCGGCTACTTTCAGCTCCATGATGGGGCTCCCGAGGTAGTCTTGCATGAGCTGGCTTGCAGTTCCCTGCGCAACGATTCTGCCGCCACGAATAATGGCGATGCGATCCGCCAAGGCTTCGGCCTCGTGTAGATTGTGTGTACAGACCAGAATGGCACGATTTCCGGAACGCAGGCTCAGGATGCTCTCCCGCACCATTCGAGCACTTTCCGGATCCATAGCAGAGGTCGGTTCATCGAGTAAAAGCACATCCGGATCGTGAAGCAAAGCCCGCACCAGAGCAAGCTTCTGCCGCATGCCTTTTGAATACTGCCCCAGCCGCAGATTAAAGGCATCCGACAGACCGAAGCGATCCAGGAGTTCGGTGGCTCGTTGGGCGCTGTGTTCAGGATCAAGGCCGTAAATCTGACCAAAATATGCTAGGTATTCCTGGGATTTCATCCGAGTGTAGAGGCCTTGGTGCTCTGTAAGGAGACCTACCCGGTGACGGACCTTTGCCGCATCCTGAGTGGTATCTAGACCTGCGACGCGCACCCACCCGCGCGTGGGCTGCAGTATGGAGGCAAGCATGCGGATTGTGGTGGTCTTTCCGGCACCGTTGGGTCCGAGCAAGCCCATGATCTCGCCTGCCCCAATACGAATCGACACCTCATCCACTGCGACGAGATCGCCGAATTGCTTGGTTAGATTATGGGTCTCAATCATGGCTGTCATGCAGGGGAAGATTATAGCAGTGGGAGATTCTTCGCTCAATCGGCCCCAAGTCCCATGGGAATTCGGATGCTATGTTCTTCGGCGGCTGGATCTTCTTCGCTTACGCTCCTTTTCCGGAGTTGGACGGTTGCGAATATAGAGCGCGATTCCTGCCGAGATGGCAACCAGGAGCGCGAGCAATTGATTGAGATTCGTACCCAGCACGAACTCCACGTAGTCCAGCCGGAGGAACTCTAATAGGAAACGCTCCAATGGATATAGCACGAGATAGATGAGAAAAATATCTCCATTCTTGAGTTGCTCCCGTTTGTTTCTCCAAAACCACATCAAGACCAGAAAGTTCACGAAATTAAACAGGGATTCATAGAGGAACAGAGGATGGAAACGCTCAAAGCTCTCGAACCCGGTCAGGCGATTGCGTGGATCTATTCGGATGCCCCAGGGGAGTGTGGTCGGTTGCCCGTACAGCTCCTGATTGACATAGTTCCCCCAACGTCCTATGGCCTGCGCCAGTGCCAGGCCCGGTGCGGCAGCGTCGATCAAAGTCCCGAAACTGATTTTTCGACGCCTGGAAAACAAATAAACTCCGAGTAGACCTCCAAGGATTGCGCCTGGAATCCCTAATCCACCGGCGGGAATGTTAATGATCTCCAGGGGATGCGTTAGAAAGAAGGCAACGTCCTTTCCTTGCTCCACGGTACTGATCGACGGCGTAAGAATATGGTAAAGGCGGGCTCCAAGGACACCAAATATCAACACCCAGATTAGTGAGTCCCAGGCGATATCAGGATTCTTCTTATCGGTCTTCAATAGTCGGCTGGCAAGAAATGCAGCCGCTACCACCCCAGTCATTAAGATCATCCCGTAATATCGAAGCGTGAATGAGAATCCCAGTACTGTGAATTGGATTCCTAGCGATTGGAAATCGATGCCAAATTGATCCATTTCAGAAGCTCTCCTGCTCCAAAGCCTGGCGACGGACGTGGATGAAGCGTTGGATGGCCGTGAAATTGGCCAGAACGGCAACCACGATGATTCCGTGCTTGGGGTAGGCCAGGATTAATGTAGAAATGATGATGATGTAACGTTCGAAACGGGTGAGCAACCCCCTGCGCACCTCGAAGCCGAGCGCTTCTCCGCGTGCTCGAGTATAGGACACCAGGATTGAGCCTGCTGCGGCCGCGAAAGTCCACAGCGCCATTTTTTGATCGATACGCCCGAGAAAGTAAACTAGGAAGCCGGCGAAGAGCAGCAACTCTGAGTAGCGGTCGAGGACCGAATCGAAAAATGCTCCAAATTCTGAGGCCTCTCCTCGCAAGCGGGCCAGAGAGCCGTCCAGGGCATCGAGTGGCGATAGAAACAGCAGGACAAATCCGGCTGCGCTCAAGGCTCCTAATCCGATCAAAATCGCCCCCAAGACTTGGCCCGCGAAACCAAGCAACGAGAGCATGTTGGGGGTCACCCCAAGACTGTCCAAGAATCGCGCGACCGCATCCAAGATACCCTTTAGGCGCGCTCGAGCTAAGTCGCTAAATGTCCCTGGCTGTGTTTGCCCCAAGGTTTTACCTCTTAAGTTGGGAATTGTACCCGTTGAAAAAAAGGAAACGGTCTAGTCTTCGGGGTCCTGCTCTTTGGAGATCAGGACTTCTCTCGCTCTTCCCCCGCCCTGAGCGCGTCCTACAATTCCGAGTTCCTCTAGCTCATCCATGAGTCTGGCCGCGCGCGGATAGCCAACTCGAAGCCTCCGCTGTAGCAATGAAGCGCTTGCTTTCCCTGTAGAGCGTACTAGCTCGATTGCAGATTCAAGTTCGGCGTCCTGTTTTGACGTCGCTTCCTGCCGCACCAGATAATCTTCCCACGGCGAAACTGGGCCCGATGAATGATCGCGCTCCCTCCAGGTTCGAATGACCTTCTCAAGCTCCTTGTCGCTTGTAAATGCTCCCTGCAATCGTACCGGGCCAGCTGCATCGGGTGCGAGATAAAGCATGTCACCCCGCCCCAGCAGGGATTCCGCGCCAGATATATCAAGTATGACCCGTGAGTCTACTGATGAAGCCACAGCAAAAGCGATCCGTGCCGGAAAATTTGCCTTGATCAGCCCCGTGACTACGTCGGTGCTGGGCCGCTGTGTCGCAACCACCAGGTGGATACCGGTGGCCCTTGCCATTTGAGCCAGGCGAACAAGCGCTCCCTCCGTCTGATCTGGAGCAAGCATCATCAAGTCTGAAAGCTCATCAATCATGACCACGAGTCGAGGTAGAGTCGAAGAGTTCTTGCGCCGCGCCACTTTTCGATTGTAGGAAAGGATATCTTTGGCCGCTTCCTGTTCCAGAAGCTTGAAGCGCCGATCCATTTCCACAGTACACCACCGCAAGACCCCCCCGATGCGAGTTAAATCCGTCTCAACTTTCCCCATCAGATGTGGCAAGCCATTGAACCGGAGCAGCTCCACACGCTTCGGATCGATCATCACGAATTGAAGTTCTTCAGGGCTGTTGTTCATTGCCAGGCTCGTTGCAATGGAAGTAATGCAGACCGATTTTCCGGAGCCCGTGGTCCCCGCAATTAACAGGTGAGGCATAGATGCAAGATCGGCCACCACCGGCGCGCCGGCAACGTCACGGCCCAGCGCAATCGCTAGGCGAGATCGCTCGTTCTGATAGATCGATGATTCCAATATCGGGCGGATAGCAACCAAGGCGGCTTTCTGGTTCGGAACCTCAATCCCGACGTAGGCCTTACCAGGAACAGGCGCTTCGATGCGGATTGCGGAGGCCGAAAGTGCGAGAGCCAGGTCATTCGCCAGGGACGAGATTTGTGAGACGCGTACTTTATTTCTCGAAACTGCGCCTCCCGGAGAAGTGTGTTCAATATATCCCGGTTCAACAGCAAATTGAGTCACCGAGGGACCTGATCGATAGTCCACCACCTTCGCAGGCAGTCCAAATTCGTTCAGAGTCTTCTCAATGATGCCTGCCGCGCGATTGACCTCGCGCGCCGTGACACGCTGGGTTTCTCCCTTTTCCAGAATCTCCATTGCGGGAAGATCAGGGTGCCTTGTGTTAGGCCGACGGTCCGGTTGAGACGAGGATTCTGAGACCTTGAAGCGCTTACGATATTGTTGGGGCACGGATTGGTCGGGTTCCACCTGGGATTCCTCGGGCGGCGCGACCTTGGTCGCTACCTTAACCTTCCGTCGCGCAACCCAGTACACTCCCGCCGCAGCCAGCAGAAGTAATATGACCCTGCCACCCCATCGGCCGAATATGCTGCCCAGAGCGCGTGCAATGGACCAGCCTACAATCCCGCCGCCTTCTCCAATTTCAGCTTGGGGCAAACCATCGGCAAGCAGGCCGCTCAAGAGGCCCAGGGTAGCGAATAGCGCCAGCTCGAGCGCGAGGATGCGGCTCCATTTGAGCTCTCGCCTCCGCCCTCCGATAACGACAATTCCTGCTGCCAATCCGGTCAGCGGAATTACGATCGCACCCCACCCCAGCCAGCTCTCAAGCAGGCCGATCCAAGGGTCTATTAGCCCGCCTCGGGTGAGACCGGCCAGTCCAAGCAAAGAGATCGCTCCGGCTGAGAAAAGTAGAATGCCGAGAAGGTCACGGGTTCTGCTGGGTGCAATCATCATGAGGTTTGCATCAAAGTTTGGCCTTGCAAGCTAAAAAACGCAAGCCATGCGCACTTCGCGCCCGGGCATGATATCGGCGATTACCCAATTTCGATTAAGAAAAAGAAAATTTATTGCTAAGAAGCGGATTCGATTTGATTAGATAGGGTGGCCTCTCGCTCCATCTCCGCCATTGCCTTGGCAACCGATTCAATTGCGACTTTTTGCTTTCGGTAAAGATCGGCCTCCGACATTGCCAGCCTCATTGCTACATCTCGCACCTTGCGCCCCTGCAAGAACTTCATTTCCAAAATGTTATAGAGCATCCATTCCGCCGTGAACCGCCGCTCTCCTTCAGGCCGCACCTTGTCAACGGACCGCATGAGGATGGACCTCAGTGCATTGACCGCGTTCCCGTCATAGTCTTGCATGGCATCTCGTACAATGCGCAAGCCCAGCAGCGGACTCTCGGTCAACCTTGGACCGCCCCAATAGTGTCCAAGCGCCTCCTTGACTAAGCCTGCCAATCCTGCATCCCCTGAGATTTCCTCCAGGGGCATGGCTAGAGACCGCAAGTTACCGTAGCGGGCCGCGGATCGCATCCGCTGGATCTCTTCGACCAGCGGAACCAACCGGTCAACCGCAGAGAAGACGTCCTTCTGAAGCGCGCGGTCGGTTAGCGCCACGGTTGCCCGCTCCCTGAGCATGCTTAAGCCCTGGATAGCTTCAGGCTCCAATTCCCTGGGGTCTACTGACGAACGCAATCCCATGACCCCCGCCACCTCTTTTGATTCTGGTCCGTGAAGTGGAGTAAGCCAATAGCCGTTCCACCGGAACACTGAACCGAGGTCTTCGACCTCGATCTGAGATTCGGTCAAGAGAATTGGCGGGAGAGCTTCTGCTCCCTCTAGGGCATCTTCTGGACCTACCGCCACTTCAAGTTCTACGGATCCGTCTGCGACAACCGCCACAAACCCCGAGGGGGCCGCTGAGAGATCGCAAGCCGCATTGAGAATTGATTCAAGATATTGGCGAAGGTCCCCAGTGGTCAGCAGCCTTTCCTCGAGCAGATGAAGGCGCTCGACGTCGCCGCGGTCCTCGCCGTAGAACAACCAGCGCTCCACAGTCGGCCGCACAAGCGTGATGATGAATTGCAGAGCCAGGATTGTCGCGACCATCGTGAGTGGCACCGCCCGACTGTTTTCCAAACCAACAAGCGTCCCGGCCCGATTGACGAGAACTGTGATCGCGAGGGTGGCAGATGCCACAACGGGTCCTCGCAAGATCCACTGAAACAGGCGCGCCTTGACGACCCGATCAGGAAAGCTCACTCCAAAGTAGGCTACCGCGTACGACATTAAGACCATCTGTATCGCTACTAAGATGTTGACGCCGAGGAGAGTGATCCAGGTCAGAGTCGGCGCCTGGGGGGCTAGCCCGCCTGCGGCGGTTAGAAATGGGAAAGTTCCAAGGAATGGAGCAAGCGCTCCAAACATCAGGTAGCGCATTCGACGCTTGCTCACCTTTGTTAGACAGCGCTGATATGCCCGCCACAGGTTAACGCCCGTAAAGGAAAGGCTCAAAAGGTAAAAGACCACGAATGCAGGAAAAAGTGGGCCCGCCGTCAGATAAGCGATGGGACCGACATGCGCCAGGTCGCCTATCAGCTGAGTCGTCAGAGCCGCTGAGGCAAAAATCGCGATGCTCAGCAAATATGCAACTCGAATTAACCAGTGTCGCCTACCGCGAGACGGTCGTCCCGTCGCGGCCAGAAGGGCATCTGAGAGATGCATATATGCGGCGGGGACGAAGCTGATCCCAAGCCACTGAATGCGCAGCCACAGCGCCACCTCAGATTCGAGCACCGCGGTCCCGGCCAAAACATCGGTCGCGTAGACGATTGCCAAGCATCCAAGCAAGAGCGCCAGGATTCTGGCAGTCCGTTCGCGTAGGTTGAAGGTCAGGGCGTAGAAAAGGAGCGAAAACGCCGTAATCGCATTACCGGCGTTTAGGATTTGAACAATAACGGGCAGGCCCGCATTTATCGCCTGAAAGATATCCCTACCTCAGGTTGAGCGTGAAGAACAACGCAATTTCTTCATCTGGATAATAACGATCATGATACCCAGAAAGTACAAAACCTAGCTTTCTGGCCAGACTGAGCGACGGATAGTTCTTGCTCTGCATTTCCAATGTAAGGCGAGTGAGGCCTTGCTCATGGCACCAGCGCCGGGCGCTGGCCAGCAGCTTTGATGCGACCCCTGCCCGCCTGTGTGGAGAATCTGTGACAAGGTCCGTGACCCAGCCCGTTTCAGGGGCGGTTCCCGATTCGATGATCAGGTATCCCAGGTAAGTGTGGTCGGAAGTCGCGATGAGAATTTCGGAAGAGTTTGTCCATTCGTCCGCGAGCCTGCCGGGGTCCCTGGGATATTCAACTCTCATCAAGCGTGGCAGTCTCACCTCTCGAAATGCGATCGTTGTTTCGGTTCGCGAGGGGCTCAGAGACATCTGCCACACATGGTCCGTTTGATAGCTGTGGTCCATGCCCATGAGAGCCGTGATGTCAGTTGAAACTGCGTGGCGAATTTCCATACTTCCTATCGTTCCTCCGGGAGCACAACAATTTCTACAGTACAGGGGAGAGGCGCATTCCCCACGGTATCGGTTACCACCAACTGTAGCAAGTACACCCCGTTCTCGACAAGGTTTGTGTCCCACATTCCGAGCATCTCCTCAGAGAGGGGTTCCGTTCCCGCGGTAATCACCTGCCACACCGAGTTGGGCTCGTTAGGTCTGATTTCAATCTTGTAGAATGCGAAATTGGGGATGTCGGCGGTACCGCGCACTTCCACCAGGCCGCGAATTTCCTCACCAGAAGTCGGCGAAGTTATGGTTGCGCTCTCGTTCAAACACCCCGCCCCACTTAGAGTGGTTTGCGGCCCTGCGATCGAGCCTTGATTGGATGCCGGTTCTAGTAACGAAATTGTGGGGATCGCGGTCGCCTGGGAGCTAGCGGGAATTTGGGGAACCAGAAAGATCGAAATCACAAATGTAGCTACCGCGGCTGCTACGATGAGAATCAACATACCGGCGGCGCGTGATCGCTTGCTGCCGGCCCGCTCCCGCTCCAGCCCATATTGTGAACTGCGAACTTCGCCATGCCACTTGAGCGCTAGCCGTAGGTACGCTAGACCGGTCAACAGCAATAAGATATAGATCCATCCCTGCAGGGATGCAATGAGGAGCAGAGCCTCTTCCATTTGCCCTAGAGCCTGGCAACAACACCTTTGATAAGCCGAACGAGTTTAGGAGCAATAATGCGGCTCACCGACAGGGTCTCTTCATGGGTAGCCGCATGACTGCCATCCAGACTGGTCATATTGGTAATCCCAGATAAACCTAGCACTCGCATACCCGCGTGGCGTGCTACGGTAACTTCAGGCACGGTAGACATACCCACGGAATCCGCCCCATTGGCCTTGAGGAACTGGAGCTCGGCGGGAGTCTCGAAGCTCGGCCCAGCCAAGAAGAAGTACACACCCGTTCGGAGCTCAATTCCCTGTTCAGCTGCGACCTTTCGCGCAATCCTTTGTAGTCCTCGGTCATAAGCCTGGCTCATATCTGGAAACCGAGGACCGAGTTCATCCTCGTTAGGTCCACGCAGCGGCGAATGGCCCGCCATGCCCGGAAAATTAATGTGATCCGTAATCAGCATCACATCGCCAGCTTCAAAGTTTTGATTGACCCCTCCCGCAGCGTTGGTCACGATGAGGACATCGGCGCCCAGCTGCTTGAGAACCCGAACGGGTATTGCCAAGCGGGACATCGAGTGTCCTTCGTAGAAATGCACTCTGCCTTGGATAACACATACGGATCGCCCCTCCAACGTTCCAATAATCAGCTTTCCAGCATGGCCCTCGACGGTTGCTCCGGGCCATCCTTCCAGCTCATCCGTGGATATCTCGATAGGCGAATCGATAGCGTCTGCCACAGCACCCAGACCCGATCCGAGCACAAGCCCGATCTTGGGTTGCACATCAATCTTCTGCTCGAGTGCGGCGACGATGGAATCGATTTCCTCTAGGCTCGTGTCTCCGCTGCTCACCGGGCAGTCACCCGGATGGCGTTCGGACTACTCAGGCCCAGCATATGCTGAATATCACGCTTACTCATACCATCGTCCAACAGGTGGCGAATTAGCGAATGCCGCAGTGTGTGCGGGGAGATGTCCGTTCCAAAACCCTCAGCTGCCGCCCAGCGCTTGACTACCAACCAAAGCCCTTGTCGGCTTAGGCGCTTACCTCGTAAATTGAGAAAGAGCGCCTGCTCCTTCTCATCTTTGAGCAAGTACGGGCGACCGGCTCTGAGGTACGCATGCATAGGATCCAAAGCTATTCCCAGGTTCAAGGGCACGGGTTCGGCACCATTTCGATGAAACTTCCCACTGGCAAGATCGACGTCCTGCAGATTGGTTTCTACCGCCTCTGACGCTCGAAGTCCGCCAACGTAAAGCAATCCTAGAATGGCTGCATCCCTGAGACCGCGCGGAGTTCCGGTATGAGCAGGAGCATCCAGCAAGCGATAAACCTGCTCTCGTGAAAGCGTCCGGGGGAGCGTACGAGGAGCCGGAGGTGGATGAAGCACTGCATAAGTGCTAGACGGGATGACTCCTTCTTGCTGTTCCAAATAAATCAGGTACGCTCGGGAGGCGGCCATCTTGCGGGATACAGTGGCCGGACGATAGCCCTGCCCTTCGAGCCATCGGGCATAATTGGCCACCATTGAGGCCTTTAGCTCCTCGGGCTTGACCGGCGATCCGGCGCTTGCATTAACAACTTGTTCGAATTGAAGCGCATCCGTTGAGTAGGCCAGGAGCGTGTTCTCAGCACAGCCCTTGTCGTGCTTCAAATAAGACAAGAATCGATCGATCGCGGCGTTCATTTCGGGTTCTCTCGCTATGCCCGACTATTATACATCTCGGCTGATTACTTGTCATAAGTGCTTATATGGGACGGTGGTCACGAGGCGAATCAATCACTTTGCAGCCCCGATGATAGAATCCTTGGCTGTCTCATTGTAGAGGGAATAACTGAATCGATATGCAGAGCCGCCTTGCGCGAGTTGCCGGTAGGTTTTGGCCCGCCCTTTCAGGCATGCCGGCCGGTCGCCAAGCAGTAGGTGTTGGCGAGGTCATCTTTTTCTTTTTCTTCGCGCCAATTGCGCTTTTTGGAATCATTTGGCTCGTGCGCCTGACCGACCTTGAAGCCGCTCGTTCCAATGTCATGCTGCTCTTGTTTATCGCAGCGCTCGCTACGCTGCTAAATCGCCTCAAGTATTTCATTTCCATCCGACTTCAATTGACGCGATTTGGGAAAACTGAAGGATCGCTGGCAGCCGTGGTCGAAGTTTCAGGGATTTTCATAATCGGTCCGATTGTGCTCTGGATTCCCGTGCTATTAATTATCCTCGAGCTCGTGGCGCATTGGGATCGCGCGCTCGGACCGGCCACCCGATGGAGAATGCTGCGTCAGGGCGCAATGGACATAACCAGCGTTACTGTCGCACCCCTGATTGCATTAGCGTTTTACTTTGCCTTGGGCGGCACGATCCCGATCTCCGGCCTCGAACCTCAGGCATTCTTGCTTGCGGTGGCAGCGCTCGTCGTCAACTTCATCGTGCAATTCCTGCTTGGCGCAACTTATCTTGGGTACCACGCCCGGAACCAATCGAGCGTGATGCCAATGGTTTCTTTCTTCCTGGTCGCGGTGAGTGTTCCACAATTGGCCGGGCCGTTTGGGGTCTTGGCGTCAGGCATCTATGTGGAAAGCGGCCTTCCTGCCTACCTCTTCTTCTGCACCGGCCTGCTGGCGGTGGCGTTTTTGGCACGCCGATGGAGTTTAGCTGCTGAGCACAGCCGCCAGCAGTCCGATGCCCTGGTAGAGCTGGAAGGTTTGGGCCACGACATCATCACTTCAATTCCTGAAGAGGAGCGCCTGCCCAGACTGCTGGCCCAGCATTTACCGATGATGTTCCCCTCTGGAAACCTAATTGTCTGGCGCTTCCCGGATCAAGTGCTGTTTAGGCAACCGGCTGACTGGAAGGTAGAACTGGATCAGGTCTGGCCCTGGATGGCTGGACGGTCGGGGAGTTCTGGTTTTCTTCCAAACGAGCAGCTGCCGTGGGACGACCGGCCCTTTCACGAAAACCCAATATTGGTCACCCCGATTCTCAAGGACTCGCAAGCCATAGGCGCAATATATCTTTCGCTTCACACCCTCCTCCCATGGGACCGGGATGCAATTGAGCGCCTCTTTCCCGCCACTCAGTCCCTCGCAGCCTTGATTGCATCCGCCTTTGATCAGTCTCAGGCCTATGCGACCGACATCCGCCTCGAGCGAGTCTCGCAGGAACTTCGGCTTGCGGGAGAGATTCAATCGAGTCTGATTCCATTTGATATTCCGAGCGTTCCAGGGTGGCGAATTTCGGTGACCTTAAACCCAGCCGAGGAGACTTTCGGGGACTTCTTTGACTTGATCCCGCTGCCGGATGGGAGGCTGGGCCTAATCATCGCCGACGTCGTCGACAAGGGAGTGGGCGCTGCGCTGTACATGGCCCTGAGCAGGACCCTGCTGAGAACCTATGCTATCGAAGCGGATTCGGATCCAGATTTGGTTTTCTTCGCAACTAACTCAAGGATGCTGGCTGATACCAGCTCCAGCCTTTTTG
>JAZGCZ010000136.1:0-4713 GCA_036477195.1 Anaerolineales bacterium
AACTCTGGTAAAATGCGGCCTCCAGGGCGTCGAGGGACTCGGCGCCCTAGCTTTGCAGAAAGGGAACATAGAGATTTATGGAAATAATGCTGCTTAAAGACGTTTACAACTTAGGTCGGGCTGGAGACGTGAAACGCGTGGCGAATGGCTACGGCCGTAATTTTCTTATACCCCAGGGGTTGGCCACAATGGCTACCCCCGGAGCATTGACCCAATCCGATCGAATTCGGACCGCCGCGGAAGAGGAGCGCGCTCGTCTTAATCATGAGCTGACCGCAGTTTTCAAGCAGCTCAACGGCCTGCAGCTAAACTTCCCTGTAAAAGCGGGCGAAACTGGAAAGCTCTACGGCTCTGTAACCACTCAGATGATTAGCGAAACCATCATGGAGATCAAGGGGATTGAACTCGATCGAAGTCAGATTGTCAGCGAACCCATCCGATCCCTCGGTGTACACCCAGTAAGTATCAGGCTAACTGTTGATCTAATTTCAGAGCTGACGGTGGTTGTGCATCGGGAGGATCTACCACCCGAGTCGGCCTTCGAACAAGTGGTTGAAGAAGTTGAAGATACCGAAGAGTTTGCCGATCTCCAAGCTGAACTCGAAGCGGAGGAAGCCGAGGCGGAGGCCGCAGAGGGAGACGAGCAGCCTGAGGAAGAGGACGATCAGGCCGCAGAGGGAGATGAGCAGCCTGAGGAAGAGGACGAGCAGGCCGCAGTGGGAGACGAGCAGGCGGAGCAAAAGGACAGGCAGGCCGCAGTGGGAGACGAGCAGCCTGAGCTAGAGGGGGAGCAGGCCGCAGAGGCAGAAGAGCAGTCTGAGGAAGAGCAGCCTGAGCAAGAGGAGCTTGTCGATGAAGGTGCGGGAGAAGACATTCCTGGGGAAGAGAGCGATGTCGACCCAATCGCATCGGAGGAGGAAGTAGAGCAGTCCTAGCTCCTGGGGGTCAGGCAGGAAGCATGGAGGAAATTGCAAAGACGCTCAAGGAGGCAAGGCACCGCCTCGGTCTGACCCTCGAAGAAGCCGAACGTTCTACGCGCATTCGGGCCCACTACCTGGAGGCCCTTGAGAAGGGCGATCTTCAATCCATCCCTTCTCAGGTTCAAGCTCGGGGTTTCCTCAAGAATTACTCCGAGTACCTCGGCTTAGACGCCGGACCCATCCTTCAACATTATTCAGAAGTCATTCACTCTCAGCGGACCCTTCCTCTACGAAGAGCTCGCCAGGATGAGCGGACCACGCGCCCCTCGGTTCAAGTACGCAGGCGCAGAATTTCCGCTGATCTCGTGATAGCAGCTGTAATTACCGTTTCCGTGTTGGCAGTTTTAATCTGGGGAATTGGGTTGGTGGCCAGTTCGCTGCGCGGCCGATCACAAACAGATTCTCCCTTCTTGATTCCTACATTCACGCCGACTGCGGAAGGGGAAACGCCTGCAGCGGAACAGGCGCCGCTCGCCGTTGTGCAGACTCCAACTCCTCCCTCGATTGAGATACCGGCGATCCCGCCTGATGCCCTCGACCTTCGATTGCTCATCGAGCGGAGATCGTGGATAAGCGTCGAGGTCGACGGCGAAGTTGTGGAAAGTCGGCGCGCTGCTCCGGGGGAGCTGCTTGAGTTTCAGGGAGAGGAGCTCATAAAGGTAACGACGGGCAACGGGGGAGGAGTTCGGGTGTTCTTTAGGGGTGATGATCAGGGTCTGCTGGGCGAGCTAAACGAAATCGTAATTCGTCTCTGGGTGCGAGAGGGGGCGATCACGCCTACCCCCAGCGCGACACCGAACCCAAGCGGCTAGATAACGCGATCTACCTAACAATGCACCTAATGCGACCCGAACCCAAGCGGTTAGCACCCGTAATCCGCCTAACAACGCACCTAATGCGACCCGAACCCAAGCGGTTCGCTACCTTGATCCAGCTAACCAAAAAGGGCGGCGCACTGGGTGCGCCGCCCTCTGATATTCACAAGCAATCTGTTGCTAATCGCCGCCTTCATCATCTGTTACTTCTCGGAACTCCCCATCCACCACAGACTCCAGGGCATCGATGTGCTCCTGAACAATCTCGGGTGGGCAGAGCTCGATGAAGAAGTAGGCCGCACCCCATAATATGGCCACGTCGTCGACGGGTCCGGGAATGTCAAAAGGCCAGAGGAGATAAATCACCGCGCCGATCGGGATCAACTTGAGCAGTGGGTTGATGCGCCGATCTAGAATGAGCTTTAAGATCAGCTTCACCCGAAAAGAGACTTTTTCGAAGAATCCGCCTTCGCTCGGAATAATTGGACCTTCCGACATGCTAGTTTCGATTATACCCGCTGGGCGGAATGGCTTGCGTGATAAAATCGCTCGGCTCCGGCATATACGTAATAGCCTTGCTACGGATGATATATATATATAGAGCCCTCTACCTGGACGGTAAGCACACCTCGATGCTCGCAGCCAACAGATGATCACGGATACTCTATCGCGACCGCTCCACGATATGCGCATCTCAGTTACGGATCGCTGCAATTTTCGCTGTGTCTACTGCATGCCAAAGGAGATCTTCGGCAGGAATTTTCAATTCCTTGGCCGCGAGGAACTCCTTACATTTGAAGAGATCCAGGCGCTAGCCCGCGCCTTTCACGCAATCGGAGTTCGCAAGATTCGGCTCACAGGCGGCGAACCGCTGGTCAGAAGGCAAATCGAGAAGCTGGTCGTCATGCTGTCGGTTCTGCCTGAAACCGACCTAACAATGACAACTAATGGCATTCTATTGCCATCCGCCGCGGAGAATCTCAAGGCAGCCGGTCTGAAACGGGTCACGATCAGCTTGGATTCGCTCGACGACGATGTATTTCAAGCCATGAATGACGTGGGCGCGAGCGTGCATGACGTGCTGCTCGGAGTGGATGCCGCGGAAGAAGCCGGGCTCCATCCCATCAAGATCAACATGGTTGTCAAGCGGGGTGTAAACGAGGCCAGCGTACTTCCGATGGCTCGCTATTTTAAGGAGCGAGGCCATATCCTACGCTTCATCGAATATATGGATGTCGGTCATACAAACGGTTGGCGGCTGGATGATGTCGTGCCCGCGGCAGAAATCGTCGAGATAATCGGTACAGAAATGGAGATCGAGCCGGTTGAGGCCAACTACCGTGGTGAAGTCGCGAATCGATATCGGTATGCCGATGGGGAAGGGGAGATCGGTCTTATTGCCTCCGTGACCCAACCCTTCTGCCAGGACTGCACGCGCGTTCGCCTGTCTGCGGACGGGATGCTATACACCTGTCTGTTTGCGGTAAAGGGACACGATCTGCGCGAGGCCGTGCGTTCCGGTGCATCCCATGAGGAGCTTATCGACACTATTTCCTCGATATGGACTGGCCGGACCGATCGCTACTCGGAACTCCGATCGGCGGAGACAGAAGGCCTGCAAAAGGTCGAGATGTCGTACATCGGCGGCTAAGCGTAAACGTTGCTGCATAAGGAGCATGGGCTGGCCTGAGGGCCAGCTCTTTCTTCTTCTTCGATCAAGTGTCAATCTGCTACGCGAAGAAAAGTAGACAGCCAGATGTAGTACAGTGCGAACTTCCGCCTTGTTGTATGCTTGAGCGCTTTATATGACCGGATTTCTTAGACGCTGGCAGTTCTGGCTCGGAATTGCGATCAGCGCCCTCTTTCTCTGGCTCGCGCTCCGGGGCTTGCGCCTTGCTGATGTATGGCAAGCGATCCAGGGAGCGCAGTTTCTGTGGTTAATTCCCGGACTGACAGCCTATTGGATTGGGGTCTGGGTTCGTTCTTGGCGCTGGACCTACTTGCTGCGGTCGCTCAAGCGCATCTCCACTCGTAAGGCTTTCCCAATCGTTGTCATTGGCTACATGGGAAACAACATCCTCCCGGCACGCACCGGTGAGCTGCTTCGGGCTTACGTGCTGCGCCGCAGTGAACAGGTTCCGATTAGCGGATCGTTGGCAACGATAGTGCTCGAGCGGGCCTTTGACGGCTTGGTAATGCTTTCATTTGTGGTGATCAACCTGCCTGAACTTGCCCGAGTGAGCAGCAATTCCGGCCTGGTGGGAAATCTCTACAGCCTGGCAATACTTGGTGTCATTGCCTTTCTCATTGCGGTGGCCTTGCTCATGTTCATGGCCATCTATCCGAAGCCAACAGAGTCTGCGCTTGAGTGGGTGAATCAACGATTAATTCCTGCCAGGTTTCGGCAGCAAGTAGCGCAATTCAGCCTTCGCTTTCTCGAGGGCCTGGGAGCACTCCGCTCTCCGCGGGATCTTTTCATGGTGCTAGCCACCTCGGCCCTGATCTGGCTGCTCGAAACCGTTAAGTACTGGTTCCTCATGCTGGCCTTTCCCTTCGAAGTAAGCTTCTTCGCCCTGATGCTGATGAATGGGGTGGTGAATCTGGCGACCACGCTCCCCTCCGCTCCGGGCTATATCGGCACCTTCGATGCGCCTGGAATAGCGGTCTTGACCGCCTATGGCGTCGATCACGCCGTAGCCACAGGCTACACGCTCGTTCTTCATGCCGCGTTATGGCTTCCCATCACGCTGCTGGGCCTTTATTACATGGCCCGCGAGGGAATCAGCTGGAAAAGCATAAGAGTAGAGGAAGCCGCTCCATGAGTCAGCAGGCGAGAACCGTGCGGATCTCTCCATGAAACGGATCGCGATCGTAGGAGCTGGAGCGGGTGGCTTGGCGGCCGCGTATGATTTGACGCG
>JAZGCZ010000137.1:0-10012 GCA_036477195.1 Anaerolineales bacterium
TTGACACCATTCCTGCCAACAACTGGTGGTCTGTATCTAGCTTTGTCGAATCGGTATTTGAAGAGGATCCAGGGTTCATGCGCCCGCCAGGAGGATTCGAAAGCTGGTACCTACAGTCTGGCGAGGACGGTGGCAATTTGCGTGGCTTCGAGGCCTGGCACGAGGTGGAGGGGCAGTTCCTGAGGCACTTGATCACGGGTCCGATGCTTTGGCTGGGAATAGTCGAGCTTGGCAACGATCATTCTGCCTTCCGCATTATTGAAGCGGCACGCGCAACCGAGCAGCGTAGCCCCTCCAAGGCAGGTAAGGCAGTTGCATGGCCAGATGGGCGCATTCGGGTCGGGCGCGAAGCAGACCGCACGTTGCGCTATCAGCTTGCTCGGCTCTGCTCGTGGGAGCGAATGGATGGCGGGGCCTACTATTATCGACTCACGGCCGGTTCGCTAAAAGGGGCAGAAGCCCAGGGACTGACCGCGACCTATGCTCACAAAGTACTTTCCGAAATCCCTGCCCCGGAGGGCATACTCAAGGCAGTGGAGCGGTGGGGCCGCAGAGGTTCAGAGGCAAGTATGGAGCGACAGACCATCCTTAAGGTGGATGATCCGGACATACTCAAGATGTTGGCTGATGACCCGACCGCGCGACGCTACCTGGCTGATCAATTAGGGCCGACAAGCATGGTTGTGAAAACGCGCCACTGGCGCAGACTTCAGGAAGCCGCCCTTCGATTGGGGTTGCTCATTGATGATTCCGGCTCAAGTCGAAACCCGTCCAGCATGTCAGACTAAATCTTGAAGAACCGAGGGTATGCCCGCCGCTATCGGCTTATCCAGCATGCATCGGTTGGAGTATCAGAGCCTTCCATAAATCTTTTTAGGCGCATAATATGCCTGCTGGGGATGATATCGTGCATTGCTTTTACATATTTCAGTCGTTACCTGGCGTGGCCAACCTAGCCTTCCACAAGCCGAAAGGAGATTCGAAATGGAAAATAGGGCACGAATTATAGGAATAAGTTTTACAGTGGGCATAACTCTTGGGGTTGTAGTCGGAGCCGTAACTGGCAACGTAGGCTTATGGATCGCCATGGGAACCGTACTAGGGATAGTAATTGGAGTTGTAATTACTACGGTTCTTGCCAGCCAGGCAGCCGAAGACAATGGTGACAGTCTGCCGGATAGCCTGCCAAGCGACACCTCCGAAGAGTAAATGCAGCGACACGTCTAAAGAATTCACGCCAGCTAACAACTCGCTGGAACGGACCGGGGATGCTGCGCTAAAAGCAAGAGGCGGTTGCCATATGCGTTCTTGGAAGAGCCAGCGATTGAGCCGACGGCGATTCAAGGGCCTGTGCCAGGGGCAATGCGAATACGCAAGCCTGAAATAGGATTTGACCGACCGAACACCGGCCGCTCCCTAGCCTAAGTCCGCCAGGACAGGCAGCTCGCAGCCGTTAGGCGGAAGAACTAATCAACTCAGCAATTAACGTCGGAGGTTTGTGAATGGCGAAGTTTGAATTCGACGCCACCCTCGTTCGACCCGAGGGTGTTGGAACTTGGACTTACATGGATATCCCGTTAGAAGTCACTCAAGAGTTGGGAGCCAAGGGCCAAATCAAAGTCATCGGCTCCATCAATGGACATCCATTCAGAACCTCAGCCCGACCGCACGGTGATGGCAGCCATTACGTCGTTGTGAATAGGTCGATACGAGATGCCATTCAGTCGACGCGGGGAGATGTAGTTCACGTTGTGATGGAGAGAGACACTGCGCCTCGAACCGTGGATGTCCCTGACGACTTCGCCGAGGCAATGGAATCGAATCAGCAGCTTGCTAAGTCATTTGAATCGCTCTCCTATTCGCACAAAAAGGAATTCGTAGATTGGATTGAGAGCGCCAAGAAGGTGGAGACTCGCGAGAGACGGATTACCAAGTCTCTGGACATGCTAATGGAGGGCACGAGTCCGAAGAGCCCAAAGAAATGATAAGTCAGCAGTGGGAATTGACGCAATACATCAGCGTGAATGGTCGCACTCAAATCGCCAATTTGCTTGTAGAAGTTCAATAGCCAGATTCGGATGACTCCACAAGAAGCTCTTGAGTTCGTCGCCAAATACGGAGTTGTCCATGAATCAGCTAAGGGTCCCATTCCAAACTTGGCTGATGCCGTTGCCGGCGAAGCCATCGAAGGAAGCTATTGGGGGCATCCAAAGGGGGACGAGATCTTTGTACTTACGCGGTTTATCCGTTCCTCGGAAGAAGTCCTCGTTTGCCGCCTTGTGAACGGGAAGGTGACCTATATCCATCGTAATCTGTGGGCATCGATCTTTCGATTGCAGGAAAGCTTCAATAAAGAAGACCTGGGAGCCATACGCGAGATCCACAGTTCATCAGGAAAGCACATGGTGGAGATAAATCCATTCCCGGAGTGGGTGCCTGACGATGTACTGAGAGATGCGGAGGAATTGACGCATTCGCGGGCAGCCTCCAATCTGGGAGAATGGATTGATGCTTATTCAATTGACCGCCCGGATCGGGGCGCGAACTAATAATTCGCTGGAGCCCTTGGGATACGCCAAGGGCAGGCAGTCGTTAGGCATCACAGTTCATTTTGTGTATCGTGCTGACTAACAAGTGGCTGCCTCTGTCCCTTTGCTGGGATTTAGGGAGGCAGGAAAACCTCACGACGCCAGGCCCTGCGAGTTCGTCAGGACAGGCTAGCCTCCATCGTGATCTCGATGGCTTCCAGGGCACGCGAAATCGGACAGTCGATCTTGGCTTTCTCAGCCTGTTCCTGGAAAGCCTGCTCATCAATTCCGGGCACTTGCCCCTTGGTGACGAGATGAATGCGAGTGACCGTCCATCCCTCTTCCAACTTGTCGATGTGAACCTCAGCAGTCGTTTCTACGGATTCAGGGGCATGGCCTGCAGCGCTTAGTCCTGAGGATAGCGCCATTGAGAAGCACCCGGCGTGGGCGGCTCCCAAGAGTTCCTCGGGGTTCGTTCCATCTGCCTCTTCGAATCGGGAGGGCACCGAGTAGGAGCCCTCGTAATCTGCGAACTGCATGTGTCCGTGACCCTCTTTGATACTTCCGTGCCATGTGGCTGAGGCGTGTCTAACTGGCATTACTATCTCCTCCTGGAGGGCTTCCTCGCGATTCCGGCAATACTTTCGCGATGACTGTCTCCAATTCCTCGATCGTTACGGGTTTTGATACGTATCCGCTGGCTCCCAACTTCATGGCCTCGTCCACCTTTACATCCGAGGCCTCGGTCGACAGCATGATAACTGGCAAATCCTTAAGTTCAGTTCGCATGGAAAGAAATTCAAGGAAATCCATGCCGGTGACCTCCGGCATGTTGATATCCAGCACGATTAGATCTGGGCGTTGGCCAGCAAGCAACGCTTGAGCCGCTGCGCGTGCCTCTCGCCATGTCTTCGCTTCGAAATCTAACAGCTCGAGCATCAGCCGTACCGCATGGGCCATTTCATCGTCGTCGTCAATGATCCAGGCTGGTCTCATTGGGTCTACTCTATGTTACTTCAGACCCAAGGTCGATTAGGCAATTTCGGCCTTGACTCTCTCCGCTAGATCCCGATTGATTCCATGAACGGTTTCGATTTCTTCTACTTCCGCTGAACGTATTCCTTCCAGATCGCCAAAGGTCTGTAGCAGTGCCTTCCGGCGAGCAGGACCGATCCCCTGGATCGTATCAAGCTGCGATGCGAGCCCGCTCCGCCTACGCTGCGTCCTGTGATGACTTAGGGCAAAACGATGAGCCTCATCACGTACCCTCTGGACAAGGAACAGAGCCTGGGAATTCCGGGGCAGGATGATGGGGTCACGTTTTTTCAGAAGAAACAATTCTTCGTGCCGCTTGGCCAAGCCCACGATAGCGACCTTCTCTTCCAAGCCAAAGGATTTCAGCACGTCGGCCGCTCTTCTGAGCTGGCCCTTGCCCCCGTCGATGAGGATCAAATCGGGTAGGAAGCCGAATGCCCGATCGACCTTCGCCCCTGGACTCTTCGCGGCCTCCTGCGACAGCGACCATCGTCGAAACCGACGATTCAACAGCTCTTCCATGCTCGCGAAGTCATCCTGACCCTGAACGGACTTGATCGTGTATTTGCGATATAACGATTTATTCGGTGAGCCACGTTCGAACACTACCATAGACCCGGCTGCGGCCGTGCCCTGTAGATTCGAAATGTCGTACCCCTCGATCCGGTTAAGCGGCGCCTCCAATTTCAGAGCTTCTTGTAATTCTGAGAGCGCAAGTACATGCTTGCTGCGGTCGGCCTCCCATTGGGCTTTGAGCATCGTCAGCGTCTCGGCCGCGTTGTCGGCCGCCAACGCCACCAGCTGTTTCTTCAACCCACGTCGTGGCACCGTGATCTTGACTTTGCGATCTCCGCTTCGACGATTCAGCCAGCTTTCAATGATCGCGGCTTCCTCAATTTCCAGCGGTAGAAGCAATCGCTGTGGGAGATTTGCCGAATTTGCATAAAACTGCTTCACAAAGGCGCGCACCACTTCTTCATCGTCGGCCTTGCTCGTGCCCTCCAGGATAAAGTATTCTCGGCCGATCATCTTGCCGCGGCGGATAAAAAACACTTGCACACAGGCATTTCGATCATCCCGAGCAAAGGCGATCACATCTGAATCCAACCGATCGTTAGAGACCACCTTTTGGCCTTCCACTACTTTCTCGATAGCCGCCAGCTGATCGCGGATTGCGGCCGCGCGCTCGTAATCCATATTGGCAGAGGCGCGCTCCATGTCTTTCTCAAGCCGCTCGATGATCGGATCTGTATGCCCCTCTAGAAACCGGCACAGATCCGCGATCATCGCACGATAGCCCGTCTTTCCAATGACGCCGATACAGGGAGCCAGGCAAAGCTTGATGTCATGGTACAGGCAGGCTCGCAAGTCCTCGCCGGTGATTAATCGATCGCAGGTCAGATAGGGAAAGATTTTTCGGAGGACGTCCAGAGTCTGGTGCACGGCCCATACGCTTGTGTAGGGGCCGTAGTAGCGGCTGCCGTCGTCGACAACGCGGCGGGTCATTGTGACTTTCGGGAAGGGGTCCGCCCAGTGCACCCTGACATAGGGATATCGCTTATCGTCCTTGAGCCGCACGTTGTATTTCGGTTTGTGCCGCTTTATCAAATTCATCTCGAGAATCAAGGCCTCGAGTTCTGAATCCACGACGATCCACTCAATATCCGCAATGCGCGCGACGAGTTCCTTCGTCTTTCTCTCGTGAGCGGCTGAAGCGTGGAAGTAGGAGCGAACGCGGCTGCGGAGATTCACCGCCTTGCCTACATAGATCACCCGGCCTGCCTTATCCTTCATTAGATAGCAGCCGGGCTTGGCGGGAATCCCCTCAAGCATGACTTGAGGCATGTCGGCGCGATTGTAGCATAGCGCCCAAGCCCAGGGTCGCTCCTTGTATCCAGCCTTGGCAAAGGATTTTTTTCGTTCGTGAGCGGCGTCAGATAGGCTTGTTTTGCGCGCTTGCACCCAGCCGGACCGACCTTATTATTGGCCCCAGCAGCTTCGTCTTGCTGATCGCCTAACCGGAGGCCATATTTCTTATTGCACAGTACCTAGCGCTCGGTGGAGAGTACAGTCATGAATGGTGCTTTCCTTGGCTGAATACTCGAAGCGCAAGAGCCATATGACGGCAATTCAGAAGGCGGTGCTCGTGGCAGCCGACGCTTCGGCAGCTGTGCGGCGGCATCTGAGCCTGGAGGGAGGGACCCTACAGGTTGGAGATCACCGTGTTGAATTGCAGCAGGACGGGAGAATCTTCGTAATTGCCATCGGAAAGGCCGCCCCCGCAATGGCCTCGGCGGCTTCCGCCTTGCTGAGCAGGAAGGTTTCAGAAGGCCTGGTTACCGAACCCCGTTACCCTGGGATCGAAGGGCGCGGCAAGAAGGTCAGGCTCTCCCGCGCATTTCACACGATAGTCACCGAGCACCCGCTTCCTGGCCCAGGCAGCCTGGATGCCGGCGTAACCGCAGCAGCACTACTGGGTGAAACGAACGAGAAAGACCTTGTATTGGTTCTCGTCTCTGGCGGAGCCTCTGCCATGATCGAGCTTCCACTTCGGGGGGTTTCGGTGGGGGATCTTCAAATCATGAACCAGTTGCTGCTGGCTTCAGGAGCACCCATCGTTGAAGTCAACCAGGTACGCGGCGCGCTTTCGCAGCTTAAGTCCGGCGGGCTGGCCCGCCTTGCAGCTCCCTCCCAGGTGGTTTCGCTCCTCCTCTCAGACGTAGTCGGCGATCGCCTAGGCTCGATAGGCTCTGGACCGACCGTGGTCCGCGCAAGCCGCCCGGAGCAAGCAATACAGATTCTCAGGGATTATCGAATTTGGGAGTCGGTCCCAGGCACGATCCGCGAGGCGCTTGAAAGGCCCCGATCAAAGGCAGGCTCGGCGCGCCGACCGATCAACGTGCTCGTCGGCTCCAATCAGACCATCCGAGAAGCCGCCTCAGAAAAGGCAAGGGAGCTCGGGTTTCGGCCCGAGATCCTGGCAGGCAATATGACCGGTGAAGCAAGAGTTGCCGGATGGCGGCTGGCATCTCGATTGAAGGCGGCCCGTCCTGGTGTCTGTCTGATCATGGGCGGCGAGACTACGGTGAGGATCCGAGGGGAGGGTCAAGGTGGTCGCAATCAGGAGCTTGCACTTGGAGCGGCGACCTCATTAGAGGGAGTCGATGGCTATGCGCTGATGTCCTTGGCTACCGATGGAGTCGACGGCCCGACGGATGCTGCAGGCGCCCGGCTGGATGCAAAAAGCATTCAACGTGCCAAAAAGATGGGCTTTCATCCGGATGCCGCGTTGGCGCGAAATGATGCCTACCCGCTGCTTGAGGCGATCGGAGCATTGATCAAGACCGGACCGACGGGAACAAATTTGAACGATATCGCAGTCGGTCTCAAATACCGCGGTTAGAATCCTCAGCCGGAGGATCAATAATGCCCATAAGCTTCGGAACCGATGGCTGGCGGGGAGTCATATCGGACACCTTCACCTTCCACAATGTGCGCAACGTCAGTCAAGCAATCGCAGATGCGGTAGCAGCAGATGAATGGCTCAATGGCGCATATGAAGGTCCGCCCCCTGATGCACGGCGGGTTGTCATCGGGTTCGATACACGCTTCCTCTCCGATCGCTTCGCTGTGGAGGCCGCGCGCGTATTGGCCGGAAACGGCATCAAAGTTTATTTGACAAGCGCAGACGTTCCAACTCCTTGCCTTTCCTACGCGGTGCGTCATCTGGGGGCGATCGCGGGCATTATGATCACCGCCTCGCACAACGCGCCACGCTACAACGGCGTCAAACTCAAGGCCGCCTATGGGGGCGCAGCAGTTAGGGAGCAGTGTCGTCGAGTCGAGTTTTACTTCAACGATAACGAGTCACGCGGCCGAGGCCCGAATGTGATGGATTATGGGCAAGCAAAAGATTCGGGGTTAATCGAGCGGTTCAATCCCACATCGAGCTACCACGATCACCTGCGCACCCTGATCGATTTCGATGCGATCGCCGAAAACCCACAGCATATTGCAGTCGATTCCATGTTCGGATCGGGTCGGGGTCAGATCAAGGGCATCCTCCAGGGAACAGGGTGTGAGGTAACCGAGGTACGGGGAGAGATGAATCCCGGTTTCGGTGGAATCCACCCTGAGCCTATCGCTCGCTATCTGGGAGCGTTGGCCGGCTCTATCGCCGCAGGCCATGGCCAGCTTGGCCTGGCCACAGATGGAGATGCGGATCGGATTGGAGCCATGGATGGGCGAGGGGAGTTCGTCGATCCTCACCGGCTAATGTCCCTGGCCACAAAATACCTGGTGGAGCAGCGCGGTTGGAGCGGCAAGATCGTCAAAACCGTCTCGACCACCCAGATGCTCAACCGGCTCGCCGAAAAGCATGGCCTGGAGGTCATCGAGACCCCGGTCGGATTTGACCACATTGCCGATTGTATGCTCCGCGAGGACGTACTCATCGGGGGCGAGGAGTCGGGAGGCATCTCCTTCAAGGGCCATATCCCGGAGGGCGACGGAATCCTGATCAGCTTACTGGTGGTGGAAATGGTCGCCTCTACTGGATCGTCGTTAGCAGATCTAGTCGACGATCTTTTGAAGGAGGTTGGACCCTCTCATTATGGCCGATTAGACTTGCGACTGACACGACCGGTCCCTAAAAAAGATCTCTCCACGCGGCTCGTTGACGGGGCTCCGAAGAACATCGGAGAGCTCCAGGTGGAACGCGTTAGCAACCGCGATGGGGTCAAATTCCACATGGACGATGATTCCTGGTTGCTGATCCGACCCTCCGGTACAGAACCCCTTCTTCGTGTTTACGCTGAAGCTCGCGAGCCTGTAACCCTGGAATCATTGCTTGAATATGGTCGCCAGGTGGCACAAGCGGACTAGACTCTCTTCCCATTTCAATCGAATATGGGGTGCGTGCTATAATGCCCGCGATCGCTCAGTCATCATGTTAAAACGCCTACGCGACTTCATTTCGGGCAGTAATCGGCCTGAGTCACCGGCGGCCCCCGCAGCACCTCTGCAAGGGGCCGCTGCTCCGACTCCCCCCCAACCCCAAGCTTTGACACCTTCCCAACCTGCAGCGTCGACTCCCCCCCAGCCCCCAGCGTCGACACCTCCCCAACCTGCAGCGTCTTCTCCCCCCCAGCCCCAAGCGTCGACACCTACCCAACCGGCAGCGTCGACTCCTTTGCAACCGGCTGCAGACGGCGAACCTTCTCCACTTGAGAACCCAGATGAGTACCTGGAGCGTGTTCAGGGCAAGATCAACAAGCTGGCGGAGGAGTTCGCATCAGGTGAAATTAACCGCAGCCAGTTCCAAGAGCTCTACGAGCACTATCGGCGCGAACAACAGACGGTGAAACGATACCTGGAAATGGCGCCCGATTCAGATGAATGGAAAGCGGCTACAACAGAAGGCAAGAGTGTGGTCATCCGCCAGAAGAACGTTGCCAAGGTGCTTGGTTATGCGGTTTATGACAACGAATCCGGTATGCCGCTCAGCACCATTGGAGAATTCCAAATAGAGGCGGAACTTGCCGTTCCCATGCTTTCCTCTTATCGGGCCGCGACCAAGGAGATCTTCGGAGCCGGCATGCAATCGACCCAGATCGAAGGCGGGCGATGGTTGGCTTATATGCCGGGAGATTTCACGACCTTGATGACCTTGTTTTCGACGGATCCTGCGAGCGACCAGCTGGAATCGCTGGAGGAACTTCATCAGCTCTTTGAGCGAGCAAATCGAACCTTGCTGAGCAACCCACCTGCTGACCCAGATGAGCTCGTATTTCCCCATAAATACTTTCTCGGTCGCCACCAGTAGCCCTTGAGCAGCATTCCCGTCCTTAAGGTAGTCGTAGCAGGTAATGGCAACGTCGGTAAGACATCGCTCATTCGCCGTTTCTGCGAGGGAAAGTTCGAACAGACGCGCGTAGCCACGATCGGAGTAGATTTTCAAACCCAAACTGTTGATCTAGATGGGCAAACCGTCAAGCTTTCAATCTGGGACATGGCAGGCCAGGATCGATTCAAGATCATTCGCGCCGGATTTTATCGCGGGAGCCGAGCCGCGGCCTTGGTTTACGACGTAACCGAACCCGACTCATTGGAAAGCCTGGTGCGCTGGCGGGATGAAATTCTCGAAGCGGTTGAGCAGCAGACCTTTCTCATTGTGGGCAATAAGATCGATCTCGAGCGCACGCAGCAGCCACAGCAGGCACAGGAGTTTGCCGACTCGCTTCAGGCCCCCTACTTGGAGACCAGCGCTCTAGATGGCAGCGGCGTGGCCCAGCTCTTCGAGACGTTGGCCAAGCTCAGCCATCCAGAATAATTCAGCATCTTGACCCAAACCAAAAAGGGGCCGCGCAGTTGAGCGCGGCCCCTTAGCATTTGCTTGCTCAGCGCTGCTTGCTTAGCCTTGCTTGCTTTGCGCTGCTTGCTCAGCGCTG
>JAZGCZ010000138.1:0-3687 GCA_036477195.1 Anaerolineales bacterium
GGGCGGGCGCCGTCATTCGTGCCCCCTGAAATCGGTCGCTTGGGTGGCGGTAAGATCGCCGTTTTGTCCACTGGATCCATCAAGTGCTCCAACAGCTTTTGCTTGGCTTACACTATACTTCAAACATCTCAGGGTTAGACGTCTTGCGTATTTCGGGCGCTCGATTCCCATTACGCTGTGCGCAACCGTCAATTTTGAGTTTCCAGTCGAGATGATTCCGTCGCATGCTACCCGCTAGAGAGAGATTGTCGTCAAGAGAACTCATCAAGTTCGGAATTAGAGAGCTTGGGCAGGGCTTGGTTGTGGCCTCAACGATATCCTACCTATATAAAGCGGGTCTAGTCGAACCCCTGCACGCGAGCTCATTGGATCATCCAATTGTCCTGGATGAAGAGTCCTCGAGGATAAGAAGAGTAGCCGCTGATTGCATGGTGGGCGTAAACGTACTTTCACTGGATGGTCACGGTTATTATCTTAAGAGCGGTGGCAAAGCTCATTTGCTCGAGCCTGCGAACGTTGCGATCGCAGTTTCTCTCATGGATAAGCTTAAACCGCTTGAAGATCCCGAGGCGTTTGATAAGCAGGATATCCTGGGGCTCATGGCAGGTTACAAGGATGACCTATCGGGTGTACCCAATGAGCTGAAGGGCGCATTGGTTATTCCCATTAATGCCATGATTCATCACGCAAGGGGAGTGGGCATCAATACCAGAGATTACATCCGGCAGGCGGACGGAAAACAGATGGTCGATCAGTGGCTGCGGCCGTTATGTGAGATCTATCTAAGTGATCAAGATCCTGCCGGAAGGCTTGTGGACCGATTTACGAAGAGATTGGCGTTGAGTGCTCCCTGGGCGCGATTCGACTATTCCTATTTACGGCTGCACCGCAACCTCCATGAAGTTGAATCCGGGGCTGTCATTTACGGGTTTGGCGCGGAGCAACCGGGCAAACTTCGTATTGACCGGATGCAGCCGCACAACGCGGAGGCTACCAAGGAATGGCTAGATATCCACGTTTCTCCTGCGCTAGCCGAACTTGCGCTCACTTTGGCGGGCGAACCGAAGGCTGGCAATGTTACGGTGGTGGATGCGGGCAGTGGTGCAGGGGGCTTATTGGCTCAGGTGGCGCACGCCTTCGAAGGCAACCCTGGCCAGCTGACAATTGTTCATTCAGATATCGATCGAGAAACCCGCAAACCCGCACAAGAGCTTTTCGCTTCAAAAGGGATCGATGCGCAGATCGAATGGCATATTGGGGACTTGATGAATCGGTCACATTTGGCAGAACTCAAGCAACTTGTTGAGCAAAAGACAAAGCCCGGTCTGGTATTGTTTTGCATGAACTATATCCTGCAGGAGTTTGGTGACGAGCAGATTGATGAATTTCTCGAAAGCTTTAGAAGCGTTCTCGGCGATTGGTTGTTTGCAATCACTGAGAATTGGACGTTAGGATTGAAAAACGCAGGCTATTACGGCCAGGATGTGCCATTCTTGGCCCTACATGGATATTCCGGGCAGAATTTGCAGCGAAGAGAAGCCTTTCTAAAACGTCTTGGGGGGTATGGATTTTTGAGACCAGAATTTCTAACCGCGAAAGAGAGTGAGCTTGTTCACATCGATATACCAGACCCCGAGCACCCGATGGATAAGGATAAAAGGATCATAACGAATTCAACACTGGTTGTTCAATGCCAGTGAGACTTGGGTGTCAACCTCTTGCCGGCCACAGTTCCTCCAGGCCGGCATATCAAAAATAGCCCACCCTCCGATGAGCTGAAAACCGGCGCGAGCATCCCAGAAACCGGCTAACCTATGGGAGGATGACTGCCGCGGCGGGCGACCACAAAGGTCTCATCCTGGAACCACAACCCACCATGCCGCTGCAGGACTTCTCGCGTCGCACTCAGATACTCGTCGCTGCCAAGCGCTGCGGTCAGTCTTTGATCGCCGATCTGCGCCACATAGACCGCGGCGTTCCACGCCGCTAGCAGCGTCGAGGTCGTAATGTTGCTGCTAATTTCGTCTGGGAGTGCCCGCAATTGATATTGGAACAGAGACCGCTCGTCCGCATAGGCCTCAACAGCCAGGTCCGGGTGGCGTTCTTGGAGCTCTGCCTTTAAGGCCTCGACCAAAAGACGGCGAGGGGTCTGGAAGGGATCTTCATCCGGCCAGATCTTGCGAATAATCTCCATTCCGGGGTCATGCCCGGTAGATTGGACGACGATCATGCGTCCGCCTGGCGCGAGCGCTCGAGCCAAGGGTGCTAAAACATATCTGAGTTTCCTCTCAGCCGACAAACGAGCCCGGTAGGGCTGGGCAGCGATGATCAGGTCATATGTGCCATCGATTGCGCCGGGCTGAGGGATGACTGGTTCGAGGGCATGGCGCTGGTCCGCCCGAAAGAGCACCAGAACCGATGGGCGAACGTAAAGGGGATTGCCGGTGAGTCGACTGGTCCGGGTCTCCCAACCTTCACTCAGCTTACTTTCAAGGGAACGGATCTGTGCATCGAACTCAAAGGTAGTGTGGCCATCCAGTCCGACCTCCCGCCAGTTTAGCTGCTCCTGGGCCTCGGCCCGATTCGGTCGCAGCCGGGGGGCCTCAGAGTAATACAGATTGGTGACGACCAGGACCGTCAGGGGGTGTTCGAAGAAGCGGTCCGCCATCTTCTCAAAGCTCAGGCGAGTGTCCTCCAAGCTGATCTCTTTCCCGACGATCACGAAAGGCAGGCTGGGGGATCGTCGGTGGAGGTCTCGCATAACGCGTGTTAGTAGCGAGCCATCTCCCATCCCCGCGTCAAACAGACGAAACGCAGGGGGGTTGGGCGTTACGAGATCAAGCTCCATCCCCACCCTTTCGGCGATGACGGTCTTCTCGCTGGAGGTGTTGACGAACAGAAGGTACTTCTCGCGGTTGTCAAAGAAACGAAAGGGATGGTCGTTCTCAAAAGTATCTGCCACCACAAGTTCCTATCTGGGTGCTTTAATGAAATCGCCCGCGAGATCCCGATGTTATCAGACAGTAGAGTCCAATATTTAATCCGTGGTAACACAGCGAGCGTATCATCCGTGCAGTGTCGGGAAAATAAGAGCGCGAAATTCCACTTCAACGAGCGTGATCACACCCCGGCACATAGCCGAAGGGAGTCTCGGTCTTGACTTCCTGCTCGCCTGCTCTTATTCTTCTGCGAAGCAAAGGTATGTACCATTAGGCCTGTAATGATCCTGCCTCCACGATGGCCTCCACACAATTCCCCCAGCTTCCATCCGCACCATGAATTTTGCCGTTCAGCCCACCGATCGTCCCCTGCGCGGGCTGCCACTCTATATTCAAATCGCGGAAGGCCTGTTGGATCGTAATGAGACTCGCACCGGGCGATCGGCTGGCACCGGAGCGCGACCTGAGCGACATACTCGGCGTCAGTCGCGTGACATTGCGGCGTGCGTTGCAATTGCTCGAGAACCAGGGAATGATCACCCGCGTACAAAGGGATAAGGGGATGGGACCTATGTGGCCCAGCCCAAGATAGAGCGTCATGCGAGCCAGCTAGTTCCGTTTACACGCGGCATGCAGCGCCTGTCCTTCGATCAGGAGGGTCAGCCTATAGAGTATGGCAAGGATCTTTATCGTGGAGACCGCTTTCGTTTCATTACCGAAATGGCCCCGCCAGAGTCATAGGCTGCCA
>JAZGCZ010000139.1:0-4643 GCA_036477195.1 Anaerolineales bacterium
AGTCAACCACTGTGGCCGAGACCCAGCACGCATAATTCAACTTGTCGAAGCGCACCCAGAACCAGGTGGCGTTGTAGTTGCGGTTCCACAATAGCCCATGGTCGCCTTCGTATAAATCACCTGCATGTAGATAGGCCACATCCGGGCCATATCGGCAGTGCGCCGACCCCACATTCACGTTCACGTCCGGAAAGTCAAAGGTAGCAGTCGGCGTTATGGTCGGAGTGGGCGTGATGGAGGGCGTCAGCGTGATCGTTGGCGTATTCGTGACCGTCGCTTTGGATGTTGCGGTGTGAGTAGCGGTCGCGGTGGAGATGTCGGTAGGCTTGATGGTAGAAGGCGCGGTCGGTGGTTCAGGGCTTAGCGTAGCGGACGGATTTACTTCTGCCGGAAAATTGCAAGCACTCAAAACTGCAATTCCAGCGATTAGTGGCCAAAGAATGGGCCTTGGCAAACGCTCTCGGAATTTGGGCATGGCCTACTGCGAGAGTGTAGGCCAGCCCAAATCAAGGTGCAATGCACCAAAGGTCTACTAGAAAATTGATGCGGCCAGCCAGCCGGCCGCAAACGCTACGCTCAAGGACATCGCGGTCCGCATCGGGCTTTTCCAGTACCGGGATCGGTGAGCCATATTCAGCTTTTTTAACGATGCGCGATAGCGTTCGAATTCCCTTTCACGCATGAGTGCTCTCACAATAACAGGGTCGTGCATCGGCCTGTCTCCTTCAATCCCCCTTCAACTAATTTCCTTGCTGGCAAGCTTCGCTTCCAACAGGTCCAAGAACTCGGCCCAGTGCGTCTCGGTGGAGGCAATCGCCGGCTCGGGCAGCTTCGAATGGGCCAGCTCGAGTTCAGTCGTATCCCCACGCTCGTGAAAGGTGAGCTCCACCAAACTTGGGGTTGGTGATTCTCGCCAGTCGGTCTTCCAGTCGAATGTGTAGACCAGCTTCTTGTTCGGCATAACTTCTTCGTAAACTCCGATGAAGGTCCATTCGGCGCCAGATTCCTTTGTGCGGACACGGTGGTAGAGCACTCCACCTGGCCGAACATCCAGATCGAGGGCCAGATTGTCATAGGTCTTTCCGATCCCCCATGTGCTCAGCGCTTCGGCCTCTGTGAACGCTCGATACACCACATCCACCGGTGCGCTGAAACTCCGCGTCGTCTCGTACACCTTCAACCCTTCTTGTATTGCTTCCGTCATGATTCATCCTCCTTCGATTGTCCCTCGGCGAGGGATTCTTCAAGATATTCGTCCAGAGCTGCAAAGCTCTCTTCCCAGTATTCGCGCGTGCGATCAATCCAATCCGAGGCATCTCCCAATTTCCCCGCATCGAGCGTGCAGTAGCGGTATCGACCTTCCTTCCTCTTCTGGATCAAGCCAGCCTTCTCTAAGACATTCAAATGCTTACTTACCGCCGGCTGCGACATGTCAAAACGGCCCGCGAGCTCCAGTACCGAGCGCTCGCCGCGCGTCAGGAGATTCAGGATCTCCCGCCTGGTTCGATTGGCCAGGGCTCCGAAGATATTGTCTAGATGAGGGGCACTATATATAACCATCTGGTTATATTTATAGCAGAAAAAATAGGCCTGTCAAGGCCTAATTATTGGAAACTGTGTGGCTATGCGCAACCTAAGGGGAGAATCGGCGTATCAGGCCTCATCCAAGATCCCCAGCCTGCGGCCGGGATACGGAAGCTAATCCGACCTCACCTGCCCAGTTCGACGATACCGGCGTCACAGATCGGGAATTGGAGGCTATTCCGACTTCACCGACGCAATTCGACAATATCCCCGTCATGCAGCTCGTGTTCGCGGCCAACCATCTGCCCCTCAAACACTCCTTCACCCCAAACTCGCGCGGACTTCAACTGGTAGAAAAAATCCTGATGGATCTCGCGCGCGAATTCCTCCACCGTCCCGCCGCGCGTCATGACAAAGGGAGCCTCCATATTGGGCTCCTTGCCGGGGGTCTTCGAGTAAATCCGCATAATCTTCAGGCGATTGAAGATCTCCCAGCCCAGCTCTTCCAGGCCGCGGCCGGTAACCGCAGAGGCCGCCACTACCGGCCAGTCGCCCTCGAGTAATCGGCGAAATATTTCGAGATTCTCCTCCGCCTCCGCATCGTCGCACTTGTTGGCCAGTACAAGGATTGGAGCATATTCCATCCTCTTTCGACCATTGCTCTCCACAGTAGGGTCAATGCGATGTTCTCTCATCTGGTTCAGAGTTTCTTCCAACTGGCGGTTGGGATCCATCGTCAAGTCAACCACCGGAAGTACTAGATCGGCACGCCGGATGAGATCCATGAGGGCCGGTTCTATGAAGTCCCGATCGATGGAGGGGGTGTCGATGAGTTGAAATTGAACTTTTCCCACCTCAAGCATTCCGGGTGTGGGCTGCCAGGTGGTTTGTGGGGCTGGAGAAACCTCGGGGGTTGCGTTTGTGAGTGCCTCTACCAAGGCTGATTTTCCTGCATTGGCCGGTCCAACCAGGACAATCATTCCGGCCCCAGTCTTCTCGATCAGCCACGCGGGATTTCCGCCTCCCCCCTTCTTCTTGGTCTGGGCCGCGTCACGCAACTTTGACAATCTGCGCCGCAAGTCGGCTCTCAGCTTGTCGGTGCCCTTGTGTTTGGGAACGGTCCCGATGAGCGCTTCCAGGCGAGTCACCTTCTCGTGAGGATCGCTCGCTTCCTTGTAGTGACGCTCTGCTTCGAAGTATTCGGGCGGTAGGTTTGTTGGCACGCGCCAATGATAACCGCTGTCCTAGCGATGCATTGGCACCGTGACATCCCGCGTTGATATGCTTAAATCCCTCAGCTGTTCAAACGTATCTCAAAAGAGAGGCGGCTTTTGCTCGCAATAAGTACTGGTTGCGCAATATTCCGTTTATGGTAATATCTTGCCCGTAGGTTGCGAGTAAGTTCTGTCTGGAAGTCGAAGGATCACGAGATCGTTAGATCAAGGCCTGAGCTAATCGCTCAGGCCGGTTTGGTTACCACGACCCTAACACCGAACACGACCACCGAGAACACGGCAAGCTACAAATATCCGAGTTGCCATAAGGAGGCAATGAAATATGACGGACCGAGTTCTTGGTACAGTCAAGTGGTTTAACGATAGCAAGGGATACGGCTTCATCGAGCGCGAAGATGGCGATGACGTTTTTGTCCATTTCTCGGCTATCCAGGGCGATGGCTTTCGCAGCCTTGCAGAGGGACAGCAAGTTGAGTTCGCTGTAGAGCAGGGCCCCAAAGGCCTGCAGGCTGCCGACGTCACCATTCCCTGATCAAGTAGACTGACCACAACGAAAGCCCCCGCCTTGCGGGGGCTTTTTCTTTTGGGTAAGTTTACTTAGCCGCGAGCTTGTCTGGAGAAGCTGCATCCACTGTCCACGTCTAATTGGCCGTCGGCTAGTCTGCAGGGGCCGCAATTAGCCGTGGGCTAGTCTGCAGGAGCCGCAATTGGCCGTCGAGCTACTCTGCAGGAGCCGCAATTGGCCGTGGGCTAGTCTGCAGGTGCCGCCACAGGCGGCAATGAGCCCTCTTGCTGCGTCGGCAACTTCATGCGGAGCAGCCGAAAACTCATAATAAACGCGATCGTCATGATCATCGCGCCTACAATCATCGGCAACGCGACCGCGGATTCACGAGAAAGAAAACCGATATTCATTTGAAGCAGGACACCAGCGAGGATTGGGCCGAAGACCAACGTCAGGCTATTGGACGATTGAAACGCCCCCAGCACTCTTCCCCTCATCTCTGGCGGGGAAAATCGGCTCAATATTGATTGCAAGGAAGGTTGGCTAATCGCATTCGCCGCCGCAAAGGGGATGAAAACCAGCGCAAGGGCCAGCGGATCCCGGGATATTGCGATGCCCAGGAAAGACAATGCGAGTGCCGCTGTCGCAGCGTTTACAAGCTTTCGTTCGCCAAATCGCTTGACCAAACGACCGACAAATACAAACTGCGTGGTCACGCTCACCACTCCTATCCATGTGAGCAAGAGTCCAATATTGCGTTGCGCATCCTCCAATGGAACACCAGAGAATAAGTTGCTGCGGGCAAAGATTGCAAAACTGGCCTGAAGGAGCGAGAAGGCCAGGAAAGTCAGAAACGAGAACACGAGAATAAGTCGCACGTCCGGAAGTCGCACGACATCGATTAGGCGCTTCTGCTCCAATTTCTTCTCTCGTGAACGGCCAAAGGGTTCTCTCTCTTCCTTTGGAAGGCTCTCCGGAAGTAGTGTGGCAGTCAATAAGATTGAGGCTACGGAGAAGATGGCCGCCACAAAAAATGGCGCGTTCTGGCTATAGGGGGCAAGAGTTGGATTGGCAGCGGTCACTGTTAGGATAAGCACCGTAAAGGCGGGTCCGACGATAAAGCCAGCGCCAAACGCGGCGCTGATCAAGCCAAAACCGCGGGCTCGATTCTCTTCTGTTGTAATGTCATTGATGTAAGCCTGCGCGGTGGTGATGTTGCCGCCAGAGATTCCGTCGATAATCCTTCCCAGGTAGAGTAGAAAGAGCGTGTTCGCGAACCCTAAAATCAGAAATCCCGCGAGGGTCCCGAATTGACTCAGGATCAAAACGGGCCGTCTTCCAAACGCATCGGATAGCCGTCCCAGGACCGGCCCTGCCAC